>CAXNGG010000074.1:0-7998 GCA_964201885.1 Oligoflexales bacterium | reverse complement strand
CATTTCGTGCATTTTATTATGTCTAAGGCAATAGATCATTTCGTTCAAAAAGGTATCAGCCGTTGTCACGGTTACAACCGCATTGGGGTTCTTTTCTAAGATGCGATTGCCAATTGCATGCAGAAGGTGGGTCTTTCCCAGTCCAGGCTGACTATAAATAAACATAGGATTATAAGCTTGTCCGGGATTATCGGAAACGTTGAGGCTCGCTGCAAACGCAAACTGGTTTGAAGGACCTCTTACAAAAGAATCAAAGGTGTAATTTGGATTTAGTCCTGACTTATTAGAGATACTTTTGTTATTGTTGGTCTTGGGAGCATTATCGATCGAAGTAGAGATCTGTTGATAAACGGAAGACAACTGCTCAACATTAAGGCGAATATTTATATTTTGCAAGCCAAGTAGTACCTTGGCATCATTGATGAGAGGAAAGACTTCATCTAAAAAACGTTGGTAAAACACGCTATTCGGCACATGGGCAATGATTTCGGCTTGATCTACTACTGTAGTGATTTTAATAGGTTGCAATAGGGATTCATGAACTTCCGAGTCCACACGTTGTTTTATAAAGTCGGCTATTTGTTGCCAAGCTGTAAATAAGTCGGGAGTAGGGCGTGTAGGAGGCTTTTGATTTTGTTCAGGAAACCAGTTGTTCATACGGAATCTCGTTTATAGATAAACGCCTCATAAAGAGACTTGGGTTTGGAGTTTCAATTTGGTGGTGCAAGGTATCATAGGGACTTCAGAGTGTCCATTTATTAGGGTGTAGGCTTTCCAATACGATTGAATGAAGAGGCAGAGTGTGGCATTAGATCGAAACGTACGCGGGTTTATGTATTTTTTATCAGCACAAGTTCAAGCGGCAACATTAATTATGGGTGGCTATTGGCTAGGTAAGGAGCTAGATAAGAAGCATCCCTGGTCGCAAAGTTGGCTTATGGTCATCTTGCCCCTATCCCTTCTTATTATAGTCCATACATTTTATACAGTAATAAGGTTCATGTTGAATAAGGAAAAGAAGTGAGTAGAAGCCGCCAAAATATCCAGTATGTGGTCGGCGTGTTAGTTGGTGCCCTGCTGATTTATGGCACGGAAGCCTATTTTAGTTCTAGACACGGCATTTGGTGGGGTCTGTTAGGCGGCGGAGTGGTCTTTGAGTTTCTTTATATTTTGGGCAGCAGCTTCTTAAACAACAAAAGCCAAGGGAGGTTTTTTTCAGGAATCCGCGGTTTGGCAACGATTTCCGGGAAGCTAAGTTGGGAAATCTTCTATATATCAGTGGGCCTAAAGTATTTGGCCACTCCCGCCGGACTAGCTATAGGCGGCTTGATTTCTTTGGGGTGGTTTTTTTATTGTCTGAGGGGCCTAAAGGAAAATCGATAAAATTTTCTATTAAAAGTAGTTTTTTTGGTGTATCTATTTGGCGCGCTAATTTTTAAGGGTTTTGTAATGAAAAATGTATTTTCTTTACTAAGTATAGGTTTAGGTTTTCTTTTTGCGGGCCCCGCTCAAGCCGCAGGAATTCCCCATTTTATTAATTACTTCGAGATAACAGCTCAACAGTTAGGAATGGCACCTGTCCTTTCTCCTGCAGTAGGAGCTCTTTTCGTAACGCTCATATTAGCTGTTTTAGGACTGTCTTTCAGGTCTTATGTTAATGCAGCTGTGGCTAATCCGGTTCCTTCGGATCGCTTTGGTCTTGTAGTTTTTATTGAGTTGATTGCAGGTTTTGTGACTGATTTGACGAAAGACTTGATAGGCGAGAGCTACAAAACTTTTTTGCCATTGGTTGGAACTCTCTTTTTCTTTATTCTATTTAATAATCTTCTGGGCTTAGTTCCAGGATTTCCTCCCGCAACTGAAAGTATGAGCACAAACTTGGCGATGGGGTTGATCGTATTTTTTACTTACAATGTGTTCGGAGTTAAAGCCCAGGGCATAAAAAGTTATCTGGCGCATTTTGGTGGGCCCGTTTGGTGGTTGTTTCCGGTTATGTTTGTGATTGAGCTTATTTCCCACAGCTTTAGGCCTGTTTCTTTAAGCCTACGCTTAATGGGTAATATCTTCGGCGATCACATGTTAGTAGGCGTATTTACCGGCCTTACCTATGTGGTCGTTCCCTCTCTTCTTATGTTTTTTGGGCTTCTTGTAGCCTTTGTTCAAAGTTTTATTTTTACCCTGCTTTCAGCAATTTATATTTCAATGGCGGTTTCGCACGATCATTAATCAGTGTGTTTAATTTTTAAAGGAGTTTATCATGGAATCACAAGCAGGTTTAATTGCCATAGCAGCAGGTCTAGCTATCGGTCTAGGAGCTTTCGGTGCCGCTGGCGGCCAAGGGCGCGCAGCAGCAGCAGCATTTGAAGGAATTGCACGTAATCCATCTTCTAAAGACGATGTATTCACTCCTTTCCTTCTAGGTCTAGCATTTATGGAATTCCAAGCGATTCTTTCTTTTATTATCGCTATCATGCTCGTAGGCAAGTTCTAGAGTTTGGTGATGAGGGCTCTGTTTTTAAAGCTCTTCAAAGATGAGTAAAAAGATAAAAGACTAGAAAAGTAAGTAAAAAGACTTAAGGACCGGTTCGGCGAATCCCATTTCGCTAGACCGGTTTTTTTTGAGCCTAATAAGTGTCTATTTTTAGCTTCTAACAACGCCTCTCCGCATTTCGCAGCCAGTAGCGAACGATTTGTCATCAGATGGAAGATCACTAAGCCAAATTTCTAAAATATCCCAGAGCCATTCTTTCATCAGCCCCATTCCACTCCATATTCCCAGCGATGGCAAACCAATTTTCGTCGGTAATTGAGCAGCCTACTTAAGAAATGCCGCATAAATAGGCAATTTGTTGAAATTTAATCAATTTACCTTTTTTTTGATTAAACATCGCAAAAATTGTCAAAATTCTATAAATTTGGTGAATATTGTGGATTATTTGTGGAAAAATTGCTTTTTTTCTAAAAAATGTTGCTGAAAAGCAATAATTCGATAAAAATTCCTTTAATTTACCTAAATATCCATAAAATAAGGTTACTTTTATAAAAAATGTCGTGATTTTCGGGAAACCACCATCACGATTTGCGAAATGAAGCCTATTGGTTCCTGTTTGACGCCCTTATTACGGGCTTTTGTTCTATTTCGGTTTAAATTTCTATATTAGAAGATTGGGATTTGTGAAAGAAGCCGGTTTTTTGTGAACAGGACATCAGTCATCCATGTTCCACGTGGAACATAGGGTCGAGAAGTATTTTTTCGGGGGAAACATAGCTAACACATGTTTCACGTGGAACGTTGAACGAGTAGGAAGCAAATTAACCGAGGAACATTTCCTCTAGGTTAACAGTGGCCAAAAATCATTCTGAAGACAATCCCATTGGTGGAAGTCTAGCTTCGTGTTCCACGTGGAACCTTTAAGGGAACAGACAGAACTTCGCCCTAGCCCATAAGCCTTTCCTTCTAGGTACAGAATATTTGTTAACCCGGCAATGTTTTATGGGAGGCGCTGGCCAATGTTCCACGTGGAACATTCAAATCTTCGCGGGAGTCATCCGGTCCTAAAGAGGGTCTTTGGCCATGTAGTCTGAACGTTAGGACGTGAAAGTTCCACGTGGAACATGAACTCAGTTGCAATAGTTGGGTCCATGGTATAAACAGGAGTACAAAATCATGCTTTCAAAAAGGGGTGGCCAAATGGCACAGATTATCGCCATATCAAACCAAAAAGGCGGGGTTGGAAAGACAACTACCGCAGTGAATCTGTCGGCTTCACTTGCTGCTGCAGAAAAAAAAGTTCTACTTGTGGATATGGATCCCCAATCGAACTCTTGCAGTGGGCTAGGTATTTATCAACAAGATATCAGCCATAGTATCTATAATGTCATGGTAGACGAAATTTCCATAAAAGAAATCATCTTAAAAACAGAGCTGAAATATTTGGATATAGCTCCCGCTACCCAAGATCTTATTGGCGCTGAAGTCGAGTTAGTGTCTATGATCGGCCGTGAGATGAGGCTTCGTGACGCCTTGGCAGAGGTAGGAAAGGTATATGACTATATCATATTGGATTGTCCCCCAGCTTTAGGGCTACTTACGATTAACGCACTGGCCGCATCCCACTCGGTACTGATCCCATTACAGTGCGAATACTACGCTTTAGAAGGGTTAACCCAACTTATGAAGACCATCGGACTGATTCAACAGCGCATCAATCCCACCTTGGTAATAGAGGGCATTCTACTGACGATGTATGATCGGCGTAATAAATTGAGCCGAGATGTGGAAAATGAAGCTAGAAAACACTTTGGAAACCAGGTTTTTGAAGTGGTTATCCCTAGAAGTGTCAAGGTTTCTGAGGCTCCAAGTCACGGTAAGCCCGTTATTCTTTATGATATTTCTAGCAAAGGGGCACTTGCCTACATGGAATTAGCTAAGGCAGTGGTGGCAAAATACAAAAAGCAGGCCGTTCGTTCCATTTCAAATGAGGTGTCCATCTAATGACTTCCATCGACAAAAGCAGAAAAGGCGGATTAGGAAAAGGAATTGAGTCCCTTTTTGGTGGCGCGGCTCAAAATACCAGTGGGAATCTTCTAACAAACCCCCCTTTGGGGCAGACAGGACTTCCCTCTAACGGAAATCAAGTGGTGGGTGCGATCATTGAGTTAGACCCGGCTTCCATAGTCACCAACCCCAATCAGCCTAGAAAACATTTCAATAATCAGGAACTAGAAGATTTAGCGAATTCTATTCGCAAAGATGGGGTGCTACAGCCCGTTATCGTCTCTAGAAGTGGTAGCCAATACATACTCATAGCAGGCGAGAGACGACTTCGAGCGTCTAAACTTGCTGGAATGACCAAAATTCCTGTGATTGTGAAAGAAATTAATCCGGAAGAGTATCTTCGCATTGCTTTAATCGAAAACATCCAGCGATCTGACCTGAATGTCATTGAAGAGGCGGCCGCCTATGATGCTTTAATCAAAGAGCATGGGCTAACCCAAGAGGCCTGCGCCCTAGCCGTTGGCAAAGAGAGGCCGACCATAACGAACATATTGAGACTTTTGAGCCTTCCCCTTGAGGTTCAAGATGATCTTATCAACAAGAAGCTTACCATGGGGCACGCACGCGCCCTTCTCGGCCTAGAGTCCAAAGACAGAATTATGGCCGCCAGAAAGCTCGTTTTAGAGCGTGAACTCAATGTTCGCCAAACGGAGCAGTTATGCAAGAACTTCAAGAAAGGAGAAAAAACCAAAGAAAATCAGGATGATACAAGAAAATCTAACGACCTTCTTCACCTTGCCGAAAACCTGCGGGCCCATCTAAGGACGAAAGTTAGACTCACCGGGAACGGGACTCGGGGTACCATTGTGTTGTCTTATTTTTCAGCAAATGAGCTAGAGCGGATTATGGGTTTGGTGGGGTCAAAATTGCGCTAGGAAGTCCTAGGGTAAAATGTTCAAGACCTGAGCAGACCTAGTGTGTTATCAGGCTCCTGAATATTTTATCTTTAGTGCTTGTTAAAGTGAGTGTTTTTAGGTATTCATTCGCCCGAGTTTTAACTTGTTTTTTTTCCAGCAGGTGTACATATGGCTGAGTTAAGTCTAGTGCCAAACCCGACATTATTGGTGGCGCAAACTGGGATATTTCTAACTAACGTTTGGTTAGTAAATACCCTTATTTTAAAACCTTATCAAAAACTGAAAGCCGCCCGTGATCAAGACACGGTTGGAAACCAAGATGAGGCGCGGCGCACCCTAAAAGAAGTGGCAGCGATTTCTGAAACGATAAAGCAAAAGACAACAGCCGCCCTTGAGCGGGCCCGTGGCACGATAAAGTCTGCTCGGGAACAAGCGCAAAAACAGCAAAGCCAAATTACAACGGCAGCGTCTGCAGAATCACAAAGTTTTTTAGATAGTTTTAGAAACGATTTGAAGAGCAATTTGAGTTCAGAGCGCGCCAAATCCAAGGAAATCCTTGGACCCTTGTCTGATGAGATCTTTAAAAAACTGTTAAATTGAGGCTTCCGATATGGAAAACGAGAACCAACCTTCCACAGAGCATGCGTCAGATCAGACAACAACTGGTACTGAACCCCATGCAGCAGAACAAACGGCAACGGGTGCTGAGGGACAAGCAACCGATCAAGCTGCTACTGGCACAGAATCCCATCCAGCAGATCAGACCTCTCACGGCGCTGAGGCCCACGAAGCCCACGCATTTGATCCGATCATGGGACAGTTTATTCCTACCTTTAACTTTTTGGTTTTCGCACTGTTGGCCTACTTTTTTCTAAAGGGCCCGATAAAAAAAGCGATGACAGCAAAAAGACAGTCTTATTTGGATTTAAAGGCTGAGGCTGAAAAACTAAAAAGAGAAGCGGAAGCACAATTAGCCGAGGCAAAATTGCGAAATTCCACACTTGAAAAAGAAGTGGCAGAAATTGTTGCCAAGGGTACTGAGGACGCCTTAAAAGAGAGCGAACGTATTCTAGGTGAAGCGCGCGCATTAGCAGCGCACATTACTTTAGAAGCGAAGCGTATTGCTGCAACAGAACTTGCAGAGGCGAAAAGGGCCCTTGAAAAAGAAATTATCGGAACCATCAAGAATGAAATCATCACTAAAGTTACTTCTGAATTAAGTGGTGAGCGCGGCCAAAAATACAGCCATTCTTTAATTTCTAACATCACTCAAGCGTAAGGAAGATCATGAATACTCAAGCACTTTCTTCGCGATATGCTAAGGCTCTTATGACAGCCCTTGGCTCAGCTGACGCCGCAGACCGAGGTTTAGTCGCACTTAGGGAAATGACCGAAGTTTTTACCATGGCTGATGCTGGCAGAATTTTAAAGAGCCCTGTGATGCCTAAGGGATTTAAAAAAGATCTTTTAGAGTATTGTTTAGATAAAGTGAAGGCCGATAAAACGATTTACAACTTCGTGGGCGTTCTGCTTGAGTCTGGACGAATAGAGTTGATTCCGGCAATCACAGAGCAACTCAAGGCGCTCATCCTCGCCTCTAAAGACATAGCTGAGGGAGAGGTGATTTCAGCAGTGCAGCTGGATGATCTCACCATGAAGCACATAACCGAAGCTTCAGAGCAAAAGTTAAATATCAAGTTACTGCTAAGTCAAAAAATAGATCCCGCTGTTTACGGGGGATTTAAAGTACGAGTAGGCAATAAATTAATTGATATGAGTGTTCAAACTAAATTAGATAAATTAACTGCATTTGCAGTTCAGTGAGGCCAAAAAGACATGGAAAAAATCAAGATTGAAGAAGTTAGCAAGATCATAAGCGACCGCATCAAGACCTTCGGGACTAAGGTGCAGCTTGAAGAAACAGGATCCGTACTTTCTGTCGGCGACGGAATTGCCCGAGTGTACGGCCTTGAGGGCGCGATGGCCGGTGAAATGGTTGAGTTTCAAAATGGCTCTAAAGGGGTTGTTTTGAACCTTGAAGAAGATAACGTGGGTGTGGCGCTTTTTGGCACCGCCGATGGAGTTAGCGAAGGCGACTCGGTACGTCGCTTAAAAACCATTAACTCCGTTCCAGTAGGCCGCGGCCTACTGGGTCGTGTTGTTGATGCTCTAGGCGTGCCTCTTGATGGTCTGGGCCCTATTGAAGGTTCAGAAAAAGGCCAGGTAGAAGTTAAAGCTCCAGGCATTATTGCCCGTAAGTCCGTTCATGAGCCTTTACAGACAGGCCTAAAGTGTATCGATGCCATGACGCCGATTGGCCGAGGACAGCGCGAACTTATCATCGGGGACCGCCAAACCGGCAAGACGACTGTCGCTTTGGATACGATTATCAATCAAAAAGGCAAAGGCGTTATTTGTATCTATGTTGCGATCGGCCAAAAGCAGTCCACTGTGGCACAAATCGTCGACCGTCTTAAGAAAAATGGCGCCCTTGAGTATACTATCATCGTATCTGCTCCAGCCACTGACCCTGCTCCTATGCAGTTTTTGGCACCTTATGCAGGCGTCGCTATGGCTGAGTGG
>CAXNGG010000073.1:0-8042 GCA_964201885.1 Oligoflexales bacterium | reverse complement strand
ACGGCAGGGTTTACTTGAAGCTTACCATAGAAATATGATAGAAGCCCCCCCGACGGTTAGCCTTTTTCGTGAGAGGCCTTCTCTAGCTGCCAGGGAGTTCGCATTGATGGAACAGTCAATTGAATTAGAAAACAGAAAAGTGCATTTGATTTCTTTAGGCTGCTCGCGGAATCGAGTGGATTCAGAGGTCATGCTTGGCACGTTACTCCATGGCGGTTGGGCGATCACTCAACAGCCCGAGGGAGCCGATATGATCGTAGTTAATACTTGCGGTTTTATTCAATCCGCAAAAGAAGAGAGTATTGATACAATTCTCGAAGCGGCCCAACTAAAAAAATCGAATCCAAAAATGAAACTTGTAGTCACAGGGTGTTTGACCCAGCGATACAAAAAACAGCTTAAAGATGGCTTGCCGGAAGTGGATCTGTTTATAGGAACAGATGAATTCACAAAAATTGGCACTCTTATCGATGACGAAAGTCAAACGGGAACCGTTCATGCGAAGAGAACACATTATCTCTATACAGAGTCCATGCCGCGGGTAAATACACTTACCAAGTCGTCGGCTTATGTAAAGGTTGCCGAAGGGTGCCAGCATAACTGTGCCTTTTGTATCATCCCCGCCATTCGCGGCCGACTTCGATCTAGACCTGTTTCAAGCGTGGTGTCTGAGGTCGAGTCTTTAGTTAGAGATGGTGTTAAAGAGATTAATCTCATAGCGCAGGATCTAGCTGCTTACGGCCGAGATCGTGGAACTGACGAACTTCTTCCGTTGCTTAAAGAGCTCGTTAAAATTGACGACTTGCAGTGGATTCGCATGCTCTACGTTTATCCCGAAAATATTTCAGATGAATTTATGGATTTCTTTTCAAAGGAACCCAAATTAGTCAAATACTTGGATATCCCTGTTCAGCACGCAAGCAATGGAATATTGAAGTCCATGAATCGTGCCGTAACTCGAGAAGAGATAGAGACGACCGTACGTAAACTTCGAAGTATGATTCCGGGAATAAGTATTAGAACATCAGTCATGGTTGGTTTTCCTGGTGAATCAGAGCAGGACTTTAATGAGCTCAAGAAATTTGTTGTAGACATGAAATTTGATCATTTGGGTTGTTTTACTTACTCCAAAGAAGAGGGAACTGTCGCAGCAAGGATGAAGGATCAAGTTCCCGAGGAAGTCATGATGAGGCGTCATGGCGAAATTATGGAAATTCAGAAGGCAATTTCGGCCGAAATTCAAAAGTCTAAAATTGGACAGATTTTAGAAGTTTTGGTGAAAGGTGTCTCCGATGAGTCTGATTTTCTATTTGAAGGACGTCTTTCCACCCAGGCTCCTGAAGTGGATGGGTGCGTTTATATAAATGATGGAGAGGTTCAGGTGGGTCAAATCCAGACTGTTGAGATTACAGATGCGTTTGAATACGATTTGGTAGGCAGAGTCGTTTCGCCTACTCTTTTGCACTAAGTTGCGCTAATAAAATCGAGTGGTTGGGATGGCGCTATTTTTTGCTTGCGCTTACGGCGGTTGCAGCTTACATTCCAGCCAAGTCTTTCAATGTTCCCATTGTTAGCAGTCTTGCCGAAACCGGTAAATGGTTGAACTTTTTTTCAACTATATCTTAACCCTCATAAAACAAGATTCGGTGAGATTAAAACCGCCTAAACTAACACCACAAATACAATAAGACTAACTTCAATTCATAGAGAGCTAACGTGGCAAAAAAAGAAAGTCAGAATCCTGACGAAACATCAGAAGCTTCCCAAGTAAAGAAACCAAGACGTAGCCCTACCGCTAAAATTAGCTCTCCTAGCGAAGCTGATACTTCAGATTCGGCTCCGGCTGAAGCGGCAACTGAGCCCCAAAGCTTTGAGAAGCGCGACGAAGTAGTAGGCGAAGAAAGACCCCTTCGACAAAAGCCACAATCTCGTGATGATTTTGCAACTGGCCAAGCGCCAACAGCGGAAGCTCAATCTGGCGATAGACCACAACGAGACTTTCAACGGCAGAACCATCAGCCGAGAGATAATCAACCTAGAGACCATCAACCTAGAGATAATCAGTCCAGAGACAACCACCAAAGAAATGACAGCCGTGGGCCTGGTGGGTTTAAAGGTCATCGCGACAACAATCGCCACCAGCAGGGTGGGCGAGAAGAAAGTCGCGGAAATCGTGGCCCTAGAAGACCATTTAATAAGCACGTCCCTGACGTAGAGCATGAAGAAGATTTTCAAGCGCGGCCGCCAAGGGATCCGAACTTGCCAGCTCCTGAAATGATTGATTTAAATAAAATTAAGAAAATGAGAATTACCGATCTTGCTGCTATGGCAAAAAGCTATGGTGTGGAAAATGCCTCTTCCATGCGCAAGCAAGAGCTGATCTTTGGTTTACTTCAGGCACAGGCTGAACAAGATGGGATTATTTACGGATCTGGTGTTTTAGAAACATTACCCGATGGTTTTGGTTTTTTAAGGGCCCCAGATTATAATTACTTACCAGGTCCTGACGACATTTATGTATCTCCTTCCCAGATTAGACGATTTAATCTGCGCACCGGGGATACGGTTTCAGGTCAGATTAGGCCTCCCAAGGATTCAGAAAGATACTTTGCGTTACTAAAAGTTGAGCATGTCAACGGAACTGTTGCGAATCAAGACTCAGATAAAATTATCTTTGATAACTTAACGCCTCTTTATCCTATGGAGAAATTCAAACTCGAATATGATTCGAAGATTTTCTCTACTAGAATTATCGACATGCTGGTGCCGATAGGTAAAGGGCAAAGATCTCTCATTGTTGCCCCTCCGCGAACAGGTAAAACTGTTTTGATGCAGCAAATAGCGACAGCTATTGAGCGTAATTCACCAGAAGTTGTTTTGATCGTCTTATTGATCGATGAGCGTCCTGAAGAAGTCACTGATATGGAACGATCTGTAAAAGGGGAAGTGATTTCTTCTACCTTTGATGAACCTGCTCAAAGACACGTTCAGGTTGCTGAAATGGTCATTGAAAAAGCTAAGCGGCTAGTGGAACATAAAAAGGATGTGGTCATTCTTCTAGATTCCATTACTCGCCTCGCTCGTGCCTATAACAGTGTTGTTCCTCCAAGTGGCAAGATTCTTTCCGGTGGTGTGGATTCCAATGCCCTTCACAAGCCTAAACGATTCTTCGGAGCCGCTAGAAACGTCGAAGAAGGCGGATCTTTGACCATTATTGCAACGGCTCTGATTGATACCGGTTCCAGAATGGATGAGGTTATTTTCGAAGAATTTAAAGGCACTGGTAATATGGAAATTCACCTAGACCGTAAGATGTCTGAGAAGAGAATGTTCCCAGCCGTCGACCTAAACAAGTCAGGGACCAGAAAAGAAGAGCTACTAATTCCTAAGGATGTGCTTAACCGCATGTGGATACTAAGGAAGTTATTACAGCCCCTTAACACAGTAGATGCCATGGACTTTTTATTGGGTAAACTTGAAAAAACGAGATCCAATGCTGAGTTTATAGATTCTATGAACGGCTAGTTTTAGGCGTAGTTTAAGAGGCTTAAGAGTAAATTCTTGATTTTTAGAAGTAAGCGAGATACATTTCGCTCCCCGCTCGTGCGGTCGAGATCTTTCCATGGTGGCGAGATTCGGTTGGAAGTGTATTTCTTAGATGATTTACATATCACAGAAGGATTTATAAGATGAAAGAAAACATTCACCCAAACTACAAAGTTTCCAATGTGACTTGTGCCTGTGGCAATAAGTTTCAAACACGCTCGATCTTATCAGAGATCCAAGTTGAAATTTGTTCTAACTGCCATCCCTTTTTTACGGGCAAGCACAAGCTTATGGATACTGCTGGACGCATTGAGAAGTTTCAGCGCCGTTATGCTAATGTAAAAAAAGATTAGTAAATTGGAATTGAGAACTAAGCACGGCTTGTCCGTGCTTTTTTAGTTAAAAATTTAGCCTTTGATTTGAGGCCCTCGTTTATTACGATAGAGTCTCGATTCAAGTGGAAAAGCAAGAATTTGACGATTCAGTTGAGACGAGAGATGAAGAGGGATGAAGAGGGATGAATAGAGAGGACTATGATGTTTGACAAGTTAGAAGATGTAGAAAATCGTTTTGTCGCAATTGAAGAGACTCTTTCGCAGCCTGGATTAGATGGTAAGGATTTGATTCGATTGACAAAGGAACGAGCAGAAGTTCTCGAGTTAGTTGATCTATATAGGCGATACAAGGGCTATCGAGCCGATGAACTAACGGCTAGAGAGATGGCTGCTAGTTCAGATTCAGAAACGAAAGCCATGGGTTTGGAAGAGTTAAGTCTGATAGTTGCTGAAATCCAAAAGATTGAGCAAGACCTCACGATTATGATGCTTCCAACAGATCCCAATGATTCTAAGAATGTCATTTTAGAAGTTCGGGCGGGAACTGGAGGGGATGAGGCTGCATTGTTTGCCGGAGATCTTTTTCGCATGTATTCCAGGTACGCAGACCGCCGAGGTTGGAAGATGGAAGTTATGAGCGCTACGTCTTCTGAAAGAGGCGGTTTTAGAGAAGTGATCGCTTCTATAGAAGGCAGTAAAGTTTTTAGCCGTTTAAAATTTGAACGGGGCGTTCATCGGGTTCAGAGGGTTCCAGATACCGAAGCGCAAGGTCGGATTCACACCTCTGCATGCACGGTAGCTGTGCTGCCTGAGGCAGAGGATGTCGAGGTTCACATAAACCCGGCAGATTTAGACATTACAGCTTGTCGCGCTTCTGGAGCAGGTGGGCAGCACATCAATAAGACAGATTCAGCCATTAGAATTGTCCATAAGCCAAGTGGATTAGTAGTAGAGTGCCAAGAAGAGCGAAGCCAGCTTAAAAATAAAGAGAAGGCACTCAAGGTGCTTAAAAGCCGTTTATTTGAAAAGATACAATCGGAACAAAACGCAGAAATTAGTGCTGATCGTAAGAGCCAGGTGGGATCAGGAGATCGATCGGAGCGAATTAGGACTTATAACTTTCCCCAAGGTCGGTTGACGGATCATCGCATCAATTTAACTCTCTATAGTCTTGCAGATATAATGGAAGGGAGCTTAGATGGGGTTCTCGATCCTTTAGGGGTGGCTTACACAGCTGAACTTCTTAAGGAGCAATCGAATCGTTTATGAATGATGTGGTTTGGACTATTGCAAATGTGCTTAAAAGTTCAATCGAATTTTTAACAAAAAAAGGTGTGCCTAACCCGCGATTTGATGCCGAATTGATGCTAGCAAAATGTCTAGGCTTTAAGCGCATTAATCTTTACCTAGAATATGACCGCCCTTTGACTGTGAGTGAGCGAAGTGACTATAAAGCCCTTTTGTTTCGAAGAGGGAATCATGAACCAGCAGCCTATATTTTAGAAGAAGCTGGATTTATGGGGTATATGTTTAAGGTGTCAAAAGACACGCTTATTCCTCGGCCAGACACTGAGCTATTGATTGAAGAAACCCTAAAGCTTCTGCCAAACTCAGGAGCAAGAACAATTTTAGATATAGGCACCGGCAGCGGTTGTGTTGGTATTTCACTTCTAAAGTTGCGTGCAGATTTAGAAGTTGAGACTTGGGACGTCAGTGAAAAGGCTTTAGCAATAGCTCAATCGAATGCCCTAGAGCTTGGAGTCGCAGAGAGATATAAACTAACTCTTAAGTCAGCCCTTGTGGAAGAAGCCTATCAAGGTGAATTTGACGGAATTGTAAGTAACCCTCCGTATATTGCCGTCACAGAGTTTGAAAATTTGGACTCCACGGTTAAAGATTTTGAACCGAAAACAGCACTGCTAGCAGATCAGAATGGCTTGCAATTTTATAAATTCATTGCCAAAAATGCTCAAAAGATATTAAGGCCGAGTGGTTTTGTAGCTTTTGAAGTGGGTTGGACTCAGGCGGCGGAAGTCGGGCAAATATTGGATCAAAACGGTTTTAAACACATCAAAATCACGAAAGACCTAGAAAACAGGGAGCGGGTGGTTTCAGCTCAGTTGCCATGTTGAATAACGAGACTATGGCACCTGGTGCAGCTTCTTCTAATAGGCCCTATTTCTTGTTGCTCGCACCCATGCTGGGTATAACAGATGTCACTTTTAGAAACGTTTTTGCCAAACATTTTTCAGGCGTTGATCTTAGCTATGCGCCTTTTATCAAGGTCAATCAAAACCTTGACTTCAAAAAGAGCAAAATGGCGGAACTTTCCCCAAGTTTGAACAGACACCTGGAAGTCATCCCCCAGATCATGTGCAATGACGTAGCTCCCTTTTTACACGTGTCTTCAATTCTAGCGGATTTGGGTTACAGTCAGGTTAATTTAAACTTGGGGTGCCCAAGCCCTACCTCAAGTGGACGCGGTTTAGGGTGTGGTCTAATGCCAGACTTAGAAAGAGTTGATCGGCTCTTGGATGGTGTCTTTGAGGGTTCTCCCTTGAAAATCTCGATCAAGACCCGGCTTGGTCTAAATAGTTCTGAAGACATTTCAAGTTTGATTCCTATTTTTAATCGCTATCCTTTAGATCATGTGGTGATACATCCCAGGACTGGCAAGCAAGGCTATTCAGGAGAGGTGGATCTAGAAGGTTTTAAAAAAGCAAGTCAGCAGCTTAAAACAGTGGTTTGTTATAGCGGTGATATTAAGACGTTCCAAGATTTCCAAAGTCTTCGTCTTAAAATACCACAGGTTTCTCATTTTCTGATCGGGCGGGGTGCACTCAGAAATCCTAATGTCTTTACGTCTATTCAAAGTTCTTCTGAAGTGCCTTTGTCGACCAAGGATTTCTCTTCTTTTATTCTGGAACTTGCAGATCAGTATCTTGAAAAAGATCTTTCCCTTAAAGACGTATTGATTCGAGCGAAAACTATTTGCTATTATTTTGCAAGTAGTCATGCCTTCTCGCCAAAGCAGATTAAAGCCATCCGAAAATCCCGTTCCATGTTAGAAGTCGCGCAGTCTCTTGCCGCGGATCTTTGAACCATAGGCTGCTATCAAATAGGAACCGACTTTAATCTACGCGATTTAGGTTTTTCCCGGCCCCCGGGTGAGTTGAGTTAGGAACGCATTGATGGCGTTTTGGCTTGTTGAAGCTAAAAAAGATAGCCGTTCTTTGAACATTCCATTAGGGCAGATCTTGCCTCTGGAGAGGAAGGAGTGGTTCTGATATCATGGGGATAGTCAATTGCTTGTTGATCGTGTCAAGTTAGGTTTGAGGAGTTATGGTTAATCAAAGACTAAGTGATGGTGCTAGGTTGGTCCTGTTTTTGATGGGCATCTTTGCGTGCTTTGCGATGATTGGCTATATTTTGCGTCCCATCCTCTCCGCACTGGGTCTTTCTATTGTGCTAAGCTATCTTCTCTTTAAGCCTATTGAAACAACGGGGTATTATACAGGTTGGCCGCGGAATAGGATTATAATCTCAGTTCTTTTTTCTATTTTTACTTGTTTAGTTTTGGCGGGCGTTTTTGTGGCACCACCAGTCTATAGGCAACTGATTCAGTTAATTGAAAAGATTCCGAATGCTGTTTTTACCTTTCAAACCGTTTGGATCCCGCATTTTTTAGGCAAGTTGGGCTCCTTAGGATTTGAAGTGCCCAGCTCCCTGGGAGCTGAAATTAAGAACTTTCAAGTGGCAAATCAAATTGAGTCTCGCCTTACTTCAGGGCTTACTGCTATTTGGGAATCAGCACCGATACTCATATCGACTCTTGTAAATGCCGCACTGATTCCCCCTTTTACCTATCTTTTACTTGTGAATCAGAAAAGGACCTTTCATTTTGTACAAGATTTGGTTCCAAGAGGTCTATTGTCTCCAATAAGAAGATTGGCATTAACTGCTGATGTGGCGCTTCAGGCTGTGATCAAGGGTCACCTAAGTGTCGCAGCGGTGCTAGCGGTTTTGTACACTTTTGGTCTGGGTCTTGTTGGGCTGCCGTTTGGCTTTGCTATAGGCTTAATTTCTGGGGCTTGTCGCATCATTCCCTATGGAGATTTGATCGTATCGATCTCCCTAAGTGCCATCGCTATTTTGACAAGC
>CAXNGG010000072.1:0-8098 GCA_964201885.1 Oligoflexales bacterium | reverse complement strand
CAAGGCTCGACAAAACCTGCGACCCAGCCGAGAAACTTCCATTTTTCTCCATTATCCAGGAAACTGGAGCCGACTCAGTTTGAGTTTGTATTTAACGCTTCTGCTGCTAAACGATTGATCTTAAGCCTTGGATCCCTAACCTCTGCTTTTTTGAGAGGCTTTTAAGCCAAATCCAGCTGCCGAGCAGCAAGGGTAAAGTAATGACCTGGGTTCGCCAAAAGGGCCTTGGGTGATCCCCACTCTACTAAAACTCCATGATCAAAAACGAGAAGCAAGTCACATTCCTTAATGGTGCTGAGTCTATGGGCGATGATGAGACAACTTCGATCTTTCATGGCGTACTGCATGGACTGATGCAAGGCTTCTTCTGTTTTTTCATCCGTATGGGCTGTTGCTTCATCTAAAATCATAACCGAGGGATTTCTTATGATCATCCTAGTGAAGTTTATAAGTTGACGTTCCCCAGCAGACAAATTGCTCCCCCCATCAAAAAGGTGAGTGTCTAGTTGGCTAGGAAGTCGAGCTAACAGCTTAGCTAGCCCGGTTTTTTCGGCAACTTTTAAAAGTTCCTCATCCGATAGAGGGTCATTTGTGGCAGCTAGAAGATTGTCACGCACTGTTCCCCTAAAAATGACCGCATCTTGAGTGACGTATCCGAGTTGTGATCTCAGGGACTTTCTTTGATAGTTTCTGATGCTCATGTCATCTATAAGAATCTCTCCTGCTTCAAACTCATAAAGCCTTGACAACAGGCTTACTGTGGTCGTTTTGCCGGATCCCGTGCTCCCTACTAGGCCTACTTTTTGCCCAGGTTGCACTAAAAAACTGACATCTTTTAGCACCAAATCGCCCTTGGAATAACGCATCGATACATTTTTAAATTCTATTTTCCCTTGGATTCTTCCCGTGTAGGTACCGTCAGGGCCAAGTTCCGTGGGCTCTTCAGAGGCATCCAAAGTGTTTCGGATGCGCTCGGTGCTGGAGAGAGCATTTTGAATCTGCTGAATCTCACTAGAAATGGTTCGAACGGGATTTAAGAAGTACTCTGTATACCTTAAAAAAGTGACAAAGGTAGCGACACTCAAAGTCCCCCCAAGAACCCTATGGCCACCGAAGTACAGCACCCCAATGACGGGAATTGCACAAAGAAAAACCGTAAAAGGCATCACTACGGTATTGATATTCATCATGGCCAGCTGGGAAAACCAATAATGCATGGATTTTTGGTGATAGACCTCTTTGGTCCAAGTCTCAAGACCTAGAATTTTAATAACCCCTAGCCCATTTAAGTTTTCGGCAAGCTTGGAGTTAAGCCTTGCCACTCGTTTCTTTTGCTCGCGCATCCAATACAAGATCATGTTTTTCGTAAAGATGTTGAGAGTGGCTGCAGGGATCGAAAAGGCTACGATGAGAAGCCCAAACTTGGGAGAGGTGATCACCATGGCAAAAAGAACTGCCACAATTTTAATCAAGGCGTCTATAATTCTAGAGAGGCTTGTGGCAAATAGCTGCTCAATACCCTCAACATCTCCTGTGAGCCGCGTAATGATCCGGCCTAAGGGTTGCTTGTCGAAATAGGAAATGGGGAGAAGTGATAACTTTTTAAACATACCAAGCCTGATGCCAAGCACCAGACCATTGGTCGCTTTTGCTAGGGAAAGACCGCCATACCAACGAAGAAAAATAATAAATCCTTCGATAGCCAGAAGACTTAAAGCCAGCGAGAGTGCCTCGTTTAAGCCAACCTCACCGCGGGACATCTTGCCGATGGTTTCCGCCAAACGGCCAAGAATGTTGGCGGCTATCATGGCAAAAATACTGGAGGCGACCAAGACTCCCAAGGCAGAGAAAAGGGGTTTGTTGTAGCCGCTTGCCAAAGTAAAAATTTTAATGAGCCCCTGAACGTCATTTTTGGCTATGACGATTTGATCATCGTGGTCATCCATGTGTGGAATCCCCTCTTGCCGTTAAAGCTCCATGTTTTAGCTCAAAAACCTCGTCACATAAGGCCAAAGTAGACGGCCTATGGGCCACCCAAATCACCGAAACCCCATGAATTCTTCGCTTAATAGCCAAAACAATTTTCTCTTCCGTGATAGAGTCAACGGCGGATAAGCAGTCGTCGAGAAGGAGGATGGGTTTTGGTCTAAGAAGCGCCCGTGCTAGGGCCATCCTCTGCCGTTGACCGCCAGAAAGACTAATTCCCCATTCGCCCACCGGGGTGTCAAGACCGGAAGCTAAAGCTCTAAAGTCCCTTCCAAGACACATCTCATCAAGTATGGCCCACAGCTCATCAGAGCTAAACGTTGCATCTAGAGATAAATTGTCCCGAATGCTTCCGGCAAAAAGAAATGGCTTTTGGGGAACCAGGTTAATAAGCTGGGTTATCTCGTGACGAGGGGTGCTCATGATGTCTTTTCCAAAAACTCTTATACTTCCAGGCGGACTTGGCTCAAGCCCACATAAAAGACTCAGGAGAGTCGACTTCCCAGAGCCAATCTCGCCACAAATCCCCAAAGACTTTCCGGGTAAAAGAGATAGATGAAATCCTCTCAATAGAGGCCGGCGATCCGCTCCATAGCTAAAATTCAAATCCTTTACGATAATGCTTGAAGAAGTGACCAAGGGGTTGAGGGTCGCGAGTTCCTGGCGTTTAAGTTCCAGAATCTCTGCAATGCGGTTTAGAGAAGCGAGGCCTTTTTGCCATTCTGCAATGATTTCAGAAAGACCAAAAAGAGGACCTTGCAGAAGAAGCACCAAAGACAAGGAACTCACCAACTGACCCACGGTCATAGATCCGTTGGCGACTTTGGGAAGTCCTATTGCAAAAATGACTATATAACATAAAAAAGTAGCTCCCCCCCCGTAGGGGAAGGTCTTCCAAGCTAATTTTTCCACTTCCAGTCTTTTATCAGCATAGAGCTTAGCATCTTCCGTGAGCAGCTGCACCCAAGCGTCTTCCATGGCAGAAGCTCTTTGCAGGCGAACTGTCGCCACCATCTGCGTGATGCGGTCAGACAACTGGCTTAGTTGGGACTGGGCATCGTCATGTAAGGCAAATTCTTTCTTTACCAAATTCTTTATCAAAAAAGGGAGAGCTAAAAATATAGTTATGGCAGCGAGAGCAATCCACTTATCAATCAAAAACAAGGAAAAGGTGCCAAGAAAGGCATAAAAGATGATGTCCCAAGTCGCCACTTGCGTAAATCCCAAGACAAAACGAGCGGGGTTAATATCGCTGATGCAGCGATTGATGAGATCGCCGATGGGGTATTTAGAAAATAGACTTAAAGGCTGCTCGCACACACTGTCCCATAGATTTTTTCTGAGCCAATAGCCAGACCAATGGGAGCGCCTGGCTAAGCATTGGCGCCAGAGTCCGCGACTAAAAATGCCCACTAAAGCTACGAAAAATAGTCCCATGGAAAGCTTGACTAGGGTTTGTTCAGGGCTCACCCCCTTTAGAACTTCTGGGACTTTTGCACTGGAGCCAGTTAGGACCGTGTCAATGCCCCACTGCATAAACTTGGGAAAAGCGAGTTCCGTAGAGTTGGTGATGCAAATCCCTAAAGCACCGCCAAAATAAAGGAGCCAATTTTGTCGAAGCTGTGCAAAAAAAAGGCGGTAAGCCGGAAGCCTTGGCTTTTGGTGGACTTTTTTCAGGCTAGTCAGGCGGGAAATGACTAGAGCAAAGCTCATAATGGATCCTTATTTTCGCTAGCGTCATATCTTACATGCCTTCCGAAAGACTGCAACTTTTTAGCGGCGTTTCTAGGAAAAAAATAAATTAAAATCCGCACAACCATAGGCCAGTAGGCCCCAAAAAATAGAGTTGAACTCCGACCTTCTTTGGTCAATTCTCGCCGAGAAAGTAAGGAGGTTTATCATGAAAAACAAAGTCATGGGATTAAAGAATTTTTTCAGGTCTCTTTCTTTAGGAGTTGACCGTCTTTTCGTTGCTAATGGACTCGCTGTTAATGGTTTCATTGTTTGTGCTTTGGGCCTGGCTCCATCGGTACGGGCATCGGGGCAGCCTACTTTGGAGCCTACGAATGCAAATATGGAAGCCTTAAATAAAAAAGACACCCTAGCCATCTTTGATGGAAAACAATTCAAGCTGTTTATTTTATGTGGATGGGATGGCAAAAATCAAAACGAAATTTGATCTCAATCGCTATACGGTCAATTCTCTTCGCACGGAATTAACGATCCATATACCTAAGGCGAGGGTTCTTAGAGTGGGCCAATGGTCGAAATGGGCAGATGGCAAAATAATGAAATCTACCTCCCTATCCACACCACCGGAAGTGACGGAAGAGCATGGCTTTGACCCCGCATCGGGCCGTTATATAATCCAAACTCCTTTTAGCTGGGGAAATTCCTTTTGCATGGATTGTGTTGTCGACGACGAGTATTCTGGAAAAATCTCAGAATTTAGCTGGTGGGTTGATTATCTTGATGATCAGAATGTCGAACGAACCATTTGGTATTCAAACTTCGGACTCAATTTCCACGTCGACGAGATGTTCACTTGGCCCACCTATAGCTCCGGAAATTCCAACCAAATCTTTATGTGGCTCGACCAGAACGCTCCCCTATTTGACGGCAAACGAGCTTGTGAGTGATTTTGACCTGATCTTGTAACGTTTGGCCACCATCTCCTATGCCAATGAGACGCACCTTCCCCTAAGGAGGTGCTTTTTTTGAAGTTATAACCAACTGAAAACAGGCCATTATTTTGGGAAAATAGAAAAAAAGAAACCTAGGCTTGACTCTTAAAGTGAACCCTGACTATAAAGCGAGTGCTCTAAGAACTGGCTCTGCCGGTGCTCCCCTCTCTTACTGTTGATTCCCCTAGCTGTTGTTGAAGTTCTCAAAGTTTAAAGAGTAGCCAAGACTAAATCGGTCAAGGTTTGAGAAATTTTCATGACTTAGGAGGATTCAAACATGAAAAAGCAAATGTATTCGACAGCTCTAGTTCTCACGATGGTGGCTTGTGGTAGCCAAAAATCAGACAAATCAGAAAATGCTCCAGCACTTGACCAAGCTCAACTTGCGTCTGAGTTTCAAACTCTTCCCCAAGGAATGGTGGTTCGAGTTCCCGTTGACGCAAACGGCACGATGTCGACTTCCGGCGTGGAAGTAAGGAACTATAGTGGCCAGGAAATCTCCGAATCCAATGTCAGTGAATTGCAAAATAGCTTTGGACAATTGCCAGTCAATCCAGCCTACATGAATGGTGCTGATCAAAACTTCGCTAACATTAGCTACCTCAATTTGGGTGGAAATGTAGGACAAGTTCCTGGAAAAGACGGCAAAGTAGGTCAAGCTCCAGGACAATATCCTGGTCAGTATCCTTCAAAAGACGGCAAAGTCGGCCAAGCTCCAGGACAATATCCTGGTAAAGTCGGCCAAGCTCCAGGACAGTACCCAGGACAATATCCTGGTAAAGTCGGACAAGCTCCAGGACAGTATTCTGGTAAAGTCGGACAAGCTCCCGGCCAGTACCCAGGGCAGTATGCTGGCAAAGTCGGACAAGCTCCCGGCCAGTACCCAACTCAGAGCGCTGGAAAAGGCAAGTACTCTTATGCGATCGGCAATGATGGCAGCATGTTCTATCCCCAAGTTAATTCAGGATTTGATTCCAGCTACTATCAGTACAATCAGCAAAACGTACAAAATAACTTCTATTATGGCAACTTCCGACCTGTTTACAGAAGTAATATTTACGCTAACATGTATTGGTCCTACTATGTTCAACCTTACCAGTACTACACAGGCTCTCACTGCTACTTTTACTACCCACGCCCTTCTTGCGGTGGCTACGGATACTGCAACCAAGGAAACTATGGTAATGATGGCTACTATGGCAACAACGGAAACTATGGCAACAACGGAAACTATAATAACTTCGGCAACTAATAGTACCTACTGTAACTATAGAACTGCGTGCTAACTCAATGACTTGATTTGACTATAATGGATCCCAGCTGACTTAAAAGTTAGCTGGGATCTTTTTTTTAAGCGTGAAGTGGCTATTGAGAAAGCTGGAAAGCTGGAAGTTTGAGGATTCGCTAGGAGTGATTAGGGATTTTTTGTGTATTAAATAAACACAGATGACCCGAGCTTTTGACTCCTCTATTTACGAAGTCGCCAATAGAGACTAGTGTAGAAGTGGACCTATATTGTGAGATCCCCCATTAGAAATGCTACTTTTAAGTCGATTCAAGAGCTCCGCATCCGGGTGCTCGGGAGAATCGCGCCTTTGCTACTTATGTTTTACGCCATTACTTATTGGTTTTTTGACGAGATCAATGCCGCTCGTTTCTGTTTCTTTGCTTCGTTATTTTCGACTTTACCGGCTTTCGTTCCTTTTTTAAGAAACTCTGTATTGGGCCTTACTAATTTTCTACTGTTTGTGGGAAATCTTACGGTGTTTATGGTGGGCCTGTACCTAGGGCCCTATGGGATTGTTTTAGCCCCTTGGTGCATCATGCCGTATGTGATTCCTTTAATCATTCGAGATCAAAAGACGAAGATTTTTTGGTGGTCTTTAACTAGTATTACCTTGATACCAGTGTCGATACATTTTCTAAATGACTATAGTCCTTCACATTTCAATATCTCTACTTTCTATCGATGGGCTGTAGTCAGCTTTTTAGGCCTGGTTGTTATGTCGTTCACTCTCATCAAACTATCTATAGAGATCGCGGGACGTTTCCAGAAAAACTTAGCTGAATCAGAACACTCAACCAAAATACTTTTGAGCTGTTTGATTCATGACATGAACAATAGCCTCTCGTTGATCCAATTTTCTGAAGAAATGATTACCGAGAAGAGAGAGCAGCTGAAAGCCCTACCGCAAGTGGCTATAAGCTCTTTAAGTCGAGGTATTGAAAAAGCTTTCGTTTTGATAAAGCAGGTGAACGATATGCATAAAATTCGCGCAGGGCTTGCAACGCTCAATCGAGAGGACTGCTGCCTGAAAGATCTCATTTCAGACACTATAGAAGGGATGCGCCTCATGGCAGAAGCAAAAAACTTACAAATTAAGTTTACTGCTGAAGAAAAAGGCGAACATGTTTGGACGAATCCTGGGATTTTAAAGATCAATATTCTTGAAAATATCATCTCTAATGCCATTAAATTTTCTCATCCGGGTGGCGAAATCAAGATAAAGCTCAGCCGCGTGGGCGACTCTTATGGGATCACTATAAGGGATTATGGGGTTGGCATGGAATCCGGAAAACCCTTGAAAAAGGCCGCTAGCGGGGCTGTCCAATCGACTCCTGGCACTCGAGGCGAGATGGGCGCAGGACTTGGAATGATCATTATGAAGTATTTTAGCGACTTTATTGGGGTCCAAATCCAAACAAGGAGTTGGGTCGTAGAAAAAGATGGTGAGCCCGTGGGAACCGAGTTTAAGATTGATATACCGATTCTAGAGAAAAACGGCGAAGCACAAAAGACTCAAAATCGTGTTTCTAATTGCCCGTAACTGCTCTAAACTAGCGGCTCTGCTCCAGCGGAATGGTGTGGTCAATTTATTAGGGGAAAACACCCAAGAAGCTTGATCTTTAAAGATTGGGTTTTTAGGGAATTTTTATGGGAAATAGGATGTTCAGGTTGGGTCTGATTGCTTAATAGGAGTGCGCGTGGATAAGCCGATATTAAAAGCATTAAAGGGGGAGAAAAATAAAATCACCCCAGTTTGGTTTATGCGCCAAGCAGGTCGCTGTCTGCCGGAGTATCGAGCGATCAAAGAAAAGATGAAAACTTACGACATGTTTAGAACGCCAGATGTGGCTACTGAAATTACATTACAACCCTTAAAGCGTTTTCCTGTCGATGCAGCCATTGTATACGCGGATATTTTACATATTCCAGATGCCTTGGGCTGCGGGCTTTCCTTCCAACCAGGTGATGGTCCTAAGTTTGCCCATGTGGTGAGAGCCAAGGAAGACCTGGCTATTTTGCGAGATCGGTTGAATCAAAAAACCAAGTTGGCTAGCGAGCTTTCTTTTGTCGGAGAGACCCTTTCTCGCGTCAAGCCTCAACTGGACAAACACCAAACACTCATTGGTTTTGCGGGTGCTCC
>CAXNGG010000071.1:0-8233 GCA_964201885.1 Oligoflexales bacterium | reverse complement strand
TCAATAAGGGAGTGGTGATTGCAGGGCTTAAAGTACCTTGACATACGACTCTGTTGGGATCTTGCGCTAAGCTAAATTTCAAAGTCGTAGAAATATAAATCTTCTCACCACTTGAATTTGCAGAACCAGGATAATTTATGCCTGTGCCTGTACCGGAGGTCGAAGAGTTGCCGACCCGAATTTCCATTGTGGGTGCTGCATAGCCGCCTTTCACAATTTCACCTTGGCAAGTCTGAAACGGGCAGCGAAAAGCTGCGGCAGATTTCTGATTCTGTATCTCGCATGCTTCGCCAATTTTTTGCGCGAAATCTAAAGTCTTTTCCGTCAATATCTTCGCAATATCTTCGCCACAAGGTGCCATAAGTTCAAAGGCTTCTATGGAGGTTTCCACTTCCGTTGGCTTGATGTTTTCAGCCAAGCTCCCTTGGGAAAAAAGTAATAGAAAAAGCAACGTAGTTATAAGGTTCACAGGAGACTCCTGGGCTGTAAGTTTGCAACTTGGGATAGTAGCTCAATTGACACATCTATACTAGATTTTAATGCTCTGCTATAATTCGAATAAGATTCATGACTTAGGGGCGTAAAAGTGGAATATGTGACTTATTTATTAGGCAGCTTTGTCGCCGTCTTTGTCATCGTGGACCCTTTTGCGGTGATTCCGGTTTATTTGACGGTAACTGCCGATGCCACTGACCAGGAAAGACGCTCCATGCGGCGAAAAGCCAACTGGATTGCCTTTTTGATTCTTTTTAGTTTTGCCATTACGGGAACCACGATCTTTAATATTTTTGGCATCACCCTACCGGCGTTTCAAATCGCCGGGGGAATTTTGCTTCTCATTTTAGGAGTCTCCCAGTTAAATGCGAAGCCCAATCGGCTGCGCCTTGACGAGCAAAGTGAGAGCTTAGAAAAACATGATATTTCTGTATTTCCATTGGCGACACCTTTGCTGGCGGGGCCAGGTGCCATTTCTACAGTAGTTCTTCAGTCGAGTCAGGCCACTAATTTAGGCATGCTTGCCATGCTTTGCATTGCCATATTTCTGACCTTATTTTGTTCCGACCTCATTTTGCAAATGTCTAAACATTTGCAAAAAATTATGGGAAAGACAGGCCTAAATATTCTCACTCGTATCATGGGCATCATATTGACAGCGATTGCGGTTCAACACATTCTCAATGGAGTGGAAAAAGCTATTAAAGCCATGAATTTCTAGCTTAACCCAAAGCCATGGCTCGGATGCCTTTTAAAATGATAAATTCATCGCATTCGTATTCTTGAAACAAGTAGGATCCTCCCCCCGTTAAAAGAACCTTTACTTCTGCTCCAGGAAATTCCTCTCGAAGATCCCCCAAAACTTGAGCTAGCGGCCCGCAAACCGAAAGCCTCATTCCAGATAGCAATGCCTCCCTGGTGTGAGATGCCCCACGCCAACTAGGCAGAGGAGGGTTCCATTCAGACCGAGGAATCTTTGGCAGAAGAGCTGTCTCTGCCGCCAAGGCGTCAAGCCCCATTTGCATCCCAGGAAGAATGCTGCCCCCAAGGTAGGTTCCATCCCCTTTAAGGCAGTCGATGGTTGTTGCGGTACCAAGGCTGACTAAAACACCTATTTGATTTTTCAGGCGAGATTCTAGGGGCAAACCCGCTATATAACCTTCCATAAAAGCCATTCTATCGATACCGATCTGCTTTAAGTCATAGGGACCCAATTCTACGAAAACAGATCTTTTAGAAACCTCAATGACAGAAATCCTTTGCTCTGAAAACACCTCTAAAAACTCGGGAGCTTTATCTTTTCCGACGGTACCTAAAAATAAAAGGGCATGATCTTTCAGGTCAGGAAAATTCTGTCTTAAGGCTTGAGCAGATTCAAAGGAACCTAAACCAACCACCCTCTGGTCTGAAATGGCGGCGAGCTTTAAGCGCGAGTTTCCTAAATCGCCTATTAAGAGGGGAGATTTGCCATGGGTTTGAAGCCACCATTTAAACTCATGGTGAGAGGAAAATAGCAGCTCATCTTGCTGGGAATTCACGTCTTTTAAAACAAGCCCACCTTCGCGAGTTAAGGCCTGTTCCAGAAAAAGTTCGTTGTTTTTTTCCCAGACGGATCCGGCAGTGCCGAAGCGGGAAAAATCTTTTAATACATCCGCAGACTTGAAAATACCATTTACTAAACGCTCTGAAAGATCATGGTAGAGGTGAGTTAGGTCATAAGGCACGTTTGAAATTTCGCCGATAGACACTGCCAAGAGATCTCCTAAATCTCTGGAAGGAATCAAATTAAGGCCGATACCAACTACAACGTGTTTAATTTGATCGCCAGAAACGGCACTTTCACAAAGAATCCCACCAAGCTTTTGGCCCCGATGTAACAAATCATTGGGCCACTTTAAGGTGGGTGTGACATGAAAGGTCTCTTCTAGCCAAGTGGCGACAATTGTCGCAACTTCTAGCGATAAGGTTGGCAGCCTACCCAGATCCGACGCTGGCAAGGCTAACGAAAGAAAGAAATTACCTCTCCCCCCAGACCAACTGCGCCCTCTTCGGCCGCGTCCTTCCGTCTGTGAGTGAGCCGCAACCGCAAAGGGAGGGGCCTCGCCTCCCTCGAGCCGCCTCATAACTTCAGATGAAGTTGAATCAATGGCCTCTAAAATAGTGAGGAAATGGGGCATCTTTAGATTTCAAAAAGTAAGGACAGATCGACTCCTGGAGCAGAATGCAGGGTGGCACTCGTCGAAATAAAATCCACTCCTGTCTCAGCGATTCGCCTGATATTATCAAGTCGAACATTTCCCGAAGCTTCTACTAGAGCTCGTCCTTGAATCGTTCGAACGGCCATTTCCATTTCAGCTGGCGGCATATTATCCAACATGATGATATCCGCGCCCGCATCTAAGGCTTCTTGGACCTCTTGAAGGTTTGTGGTTTCTACTTCAATTTTTAAGGTTGGGGGAAGAGACTCTGTCAATCTTCCCAAGGCAGCCGTGATACCTCCGGCGGCTCTAATATGATTTTCCTTTACCAACACACCGTCCGTCAAAGAGACTCGATGATTTCGAGCACCACCAGTTGCGGTGGCTGCCTTCTCTATCATCCTAAGTCCTGGGGTAGTTTTTCTTGTGTCAAGCAACTGGGCCTTCGTGCCACCGAGCAGTTCGACAAACTTTTTTGTATAGGTAGCGATTCCGCAAGTTCTGCCTAAAAAGTTTAGAGCTACCCGCTCCGCTTTCAAAATGGAACGGGCGTTGCCGGAAATTTCCAATAAAACGTCACGGTTATGGGCTAAGGAGCCGTTGGCTTTAACCACCTGAATTTTAAGTGAGGGGTCCACCATTTTAAAGACCATTTGCGCCACTTCCATGCACGCCACCACAACGCCATCTTGCTTGGCGATAATCTTAGCAACGGCCGTCTTATCCGCTGGAACACACAAATCTGTGGTCCAATCGCCACCGCCCCAATCTTCTTCCAGGGCTCGCCTAATGATCGGCTCAAGTTGAATGGGATGAAGTACTGGCATGGAAATCCTCCTATAAGAGCCCTAAATATGCCTTTACTGGAGTCTAATTGTCAATGTTGATGCGCGCTTTTTCCTCAGAGAGGCGTCTAATTTCGGCAGCTATGACTTCCTTGGCGATTCCAGGAATTTGCGCTTTGCAATGAAGATCCAGGTACTGCCTAACTTCAATTCTAATGAGTTCCTGAATCCGCGGCCAATAGGGTTTTAAAAGACTTTCGGGATCTAGA
Organism: Oligoflexales bacterium; assembly: GCA_964201885.1. GTDB lineage: Bacteria > Bdellovibrionota_B > Oligoflexia > Oligoflexales > CAIMVM01 > CAIMVM01. Next base: position 4,486 of record CAXNGG010000071.1, on the reverse strand, counting down.
TTGGCGCTCAAGCCGCTATCGGGGCTTAAGACCTGCAAACGTTCAGGACTGGACTTATGGTTACCCAAATCTTTAGAATGACTTGCCGATACAGGATCTCTTAATTCGCGATCATCGCTGACTCTACCTGGTGGTGCCACTTGATCTGATTTTGAAAATAGGGCTTTCTCTTCTCTTGCTTGGGGTGTTTGGGACACTTGGGGCTTTATCAGTGGACGATCGAGCTCCAAATTTAAGGGAATAGCACCTTTAGCGCTAGCCTCTGATTGATGCTTTGCGGTCAAGTTTCCTTTAGAAGATGGATGAACTTCTGCTGTCGTTTTAGGTTCTGAAGTCATAGAGGAGTCTGAACCTAAATCTAGAGATGATATCCCTTTGTCCTCATGAAAGGCTTTTTTTCCACGATCCTTTGCCTGTACTTCTGGTTGTGGAATCGACACCTCCAAGGGAAGATCAGAATCTTCTGGCTGATGCAAAAAATCGAGGTCGATATCTAAAGTCGTCAAGGCCATTTGATTGGTGCGGGTAGCCTCGCCAGCAAAGGCCCCCGAAAAAGACAGATCTTTGCTAGGATTTTGGATCCATTGGGGACAAAGGCGGGCGACGGTTTCTGTGAGCACTTTTCCGACAAACGGTTTTTTAATGGTTTCCACAAACCCATGGTCACTCCAAAGACCTTCATCAATGGATTCATAGCTACCGAGCAAAAGAATCACTTTGGTAGCACCTAAGATTTTCTTCAAAGCTTCAGGACCGTCGATTCCGGCCAATTTGGGGTCTGCAAGCACCACATCTGGTGGGGTTTGCTTTAACATCGATGCTAATGAAACTGCTGATTCTGCTTCCAAAATTTCACAGTCATACCCGGTAAAAGCTAGCCGAACCACTTTTTGTATAGCTGCCGAATCATCGGCAACAAAAATCCTCATGACGGGCTCCAACTTAATAGACTTCCTGAGTCTATCAGATCCATGGATGAAATGGGAGATTAAGCACGTCGTTTCGCGAGACTTTCCTGCATGGCCGTAAGAACCAATAAGCGGACGTGTTCCTGAGTAAGATTGAGGGCACGTACAATTGTTGCCAAGTCGTCGGGCTTAAAATCAGGACTCATATTTTGGTTGATTTCCATAAAGCAGCGCGAGCGGAGGTGGGAAAGATACACTATTTTAGACTCATAGAGTTTACGCAAGGTGTCATAGTCCAAGCCATCGCCTAAAATCGGCCTTAGAAGCTCTGGCTCAATCTCTTTGAATGTTTCATAGTCAATGCGCAAGTGTCTATCTCTTAGTTAAATCTTTTAAATAGATCGGCTGGTTCGAAATTTACTTTAAGAAATCTCATAAACATGAAGAGCCCGCCACTAGCATTGGATAAAAACCCGCCAAAAAACTGTTTTTTAAAAAACAAAAAACTCCTCAGTTTTCCTTGCAATTTCAGGTTAAAGAATCTTTAATCTAAAGCCAACCTTAACCTCGGAGACCCCATGGGGCTAAAATCAGGCGCCGTCTCAATTACCCGTTATCAAATCCTAGGCTTGACGAATCCCAGCTTGGCCTCTTTAAATAAAAGCATGGCTCCCTATAAGGCAAAACCCATCAATTTGACTGCAGCAAATAAAGCAGCACAGGTTTTTTGGACCCTCCCCGACCTCCCGGATCTGGAACGAGATGGAGACTATTGGGACATGACGGACTGTCTGATCGACGGCGGTTTTGTCATGAGACTCAGAATTGAGAAACGGGCGGTTCCCGGCGAACTCCTGAAGCTGCTCCTTAAGGAAAAGATTCAAAGGCTTGCGGAAAGCTTGGAGCGTCATCCCACTCGGGTGGAGACCCGATTGGCCAAAGACCAGCTAAAAGAAGAGCTCATGGCAAAAACCTTGCCTACCCTCAGATTTATTGATCTTTTTTGGTCTACGGAGACAAACCAAGTGACTCTTTTTACGACTTCAAAGACAACGTGTGCTATTTTTGAGCAGATCTTTAGGCAAAGCGTCTTGGGCCCTTTAGGTGGAAAGATGGCAATTCTTGTGCCGCCGCTTTTTGGACTTGATGATTCCGACTGGAAAGGCCATAGTCAACGCGCCCAATCGATGGGCCAACTGGTACCGGCAACCTTTACGGAATTAACATCTTAAGAATGAGTCACTTAAGAGTTTATAATGCATGGTTTTAAATGGAGAAACGCGTGGAATTTGATAACGAAACTAGGTCCCCTTACTTTAATATTGGTGAAACGCTTTTCCAACTTCGCGATTACACCCCCATTCCCCTTCTTATCCTATTGTTTCTCTATGCCTCCCCAAACGTCATATCAGCAACTTTGGGAATGACCTTTATCATTCTAGGGGAACTATTTAGAATTTATTCCGTCGCTTTTATCGGCACCGTCTCGAGAACACGCAGTTCCTCCACAGGTAGCCGCCTTATCACATCGGGCCCTTTTGCCTATGTAAGAAACCCTCTCTATGTGGGTAATTTTCTAATTACGGCAGGAATCTCTGTTTTTTCTGGAACCATATGGATTATGGTCCTGACGGTAGCGGCATTTGCGGGCCAATACTTTTTTGTAGTGGAGTATGAAGAATCTATTCTTCGCGAGAAGTTTGGAGCGGAATATGACTCTTATTGTAAAACAGTACCTGCATGGTTCGCTAAGCGCCGACCTAAGTTAGAAGAGATTGAATGGCCCTCTCCAGCTGGCACTGTTGAGTCTTTAAAGAGTGAAAGAAGGACCTTAACGTCTATCTTCGCCATCATCACTCTTCTTCTACTTTTCTATGGAAAAAACCGCTAAACGCAACTTACTTAAATGTGTGTATGAATCCATAGAAACGGGTTAAAGCATCTCTAGTGATGGTCTTTGAGAAGGGCGAAGAAATAAGATTCGCCTAAATTCCTCTCGCCCTTCCTGGCCCCGCCAAATGAAGGGCTGCCAACCCAACGCCTGCCAAAGAAACCGCGCACGCTGCACTAAAGCGGAAAGATCTATCTCACCTTGATCCACATAATCTCTCACGAGCTGAACGGCTTCAAGACTAGCCCCAAAGGCCATGAAGACATCTATCTTAAGAAGCTCCATTCCAGGAGTGGAAACGTTCAAAAAATAAGAAAATAATCGCTGCTTCTGTTCTGTAGTTAGATAACGACGAATCACTTCATGGGAACTTTTTTGTTCTGGTAGACTTTCCTGAAGGAAATAAGAAAAGGATTGAGGATCTAGCTCCAAGGTACCCAAAGCTGTTTTCTTGGAGTGGGAAGCCAAGGCTTGTTGCCACCAAACCGCACTTTGAGGTCCAGAATTCAAGTTGCTATTAGGGCTTTCCGACGAGAGACCTTCAACGTCTTTAACAAGACTTTGCGAAAGAACTTTACCAAAAGGCTCATCCCTTAGGATCTTAGAGTTTGCTCCCCGATGGTCTTTAGCTTCTGCGAAATCGTGATTTTCTGTACTTTCAAATGAAGATATCAGCGTCCCTTCTGCAAAACCCTCACTCCCCTCTTGCGGATTAACGCCTCCATAGCCCCGATGCCTGCTAGAAATCATCGTGTCTTCGCGGATGGTCGGTGACTCCTTTGACCATTTACTTGCTGGAAACTTTTGACTTAAGAAAGTCTTCTTTTCGAATTCGACTTCGCCGTCTTTATCTAAATCCAAGAGTGGGGAATACAATTGAGTGGAAGGATCGCCCCCAAACTCAACGGCCTTATCCTGAACCTCTCCCTCATGGGCCCATGAAATTTCAGTTAGTGAAACGTCGGGTTGATGACCCAAGGAAAGGGAACTCGTGTCCCGTTGATCCTCGGCACCCAGAGACGTGGTGTCCGAGAATTCTAGGGCTACAGCATGTGCATCTAAACCACCCAAATCTGCAATAGCCTCGAGAGCGCTGGATTCTTGAACTTCAATGGCTAAATCAATCATGGCATCAAAAGGTGCCAATTGACTTTCAGAATTCAGGCGCTCTCTAGCCTCCAAATCTTGGGACCCTGCGTTTTTTGACAGCAAAGTCGAGGGTAGCGTCAAAGAAGTAGGCGGCGTCAAAGTCGAGGGTGGAGTCAAGGAAGCAGGTGGCGTGAATACTGACGGCGCTTCCGATAAGATAGAAGAGGGACTCTGCCCATGGGATTTGGAAGTCATGGGTTTCCCTTCGCTTGAAGCGATCCCCTGGGAAAGGTTCGAACCTATGGCCGGTGATTGGCTTTGCTTAGATCCAGATAGAGAGTCAGGTGTTAGTTCAAAGAGAGAAGATGAGGGCTTTGAGTCTGTCCCATTGGGCTTATGGTCTTTAGAAAGAAGGCTCATTAACTTCGACTCATTTGCCATCGAAAAGTCGCCCGAAATTTGGTCAGCTAAAAACTCTTCGCCTGGGTTGAAGCTCAAGGCCTCATCCACCCCATTGGGTTCAAACAACCCAGATTTAGAAATGTCATTAAAAAATTGATTGCTCGTAACACTTTGTTGACTAGCAATTTTAGCTCTG
>CAXNGG010000070.1:0-8237 GCA_964201885.1 Oligoflexales bacterium | reverse complement strand
TCGATAACTGCATTGGCTATGTCTGACACCTCTGCGCGAGTTGGCGTCACGTTAAACCTCATTGATCCCAGCATTTCTGAAGCCACAAAAGCAAGTTTAGCGCTTTCATTGCAGCGCCTCACAATCTCTTTAGCAAGCATAGGAATGGTCATAGGATTTGCTGTTAAAGCTAGCTCTCGTCTAGAAATCACTAGGCCGTCCACAAACTTCAAAGTATCTTCCATGCGATTTAAAGCCGAAACGGAATCAATACGTTGGAGGACCCATGGAGATTTTGGGTTATCTTTAGGAAAACGGTCTCGAAACAGGTCCACTTGGGACTTGCTGGCGAAACCAGGAAATACTACGAAATCAACACCAAAACTCGCAAATTTAGCAATATCAATGTTTTCCCAAGTCCATTTATCAGTGCCGTGCCTTGTTTCTGGCACGTGGAGATCTGATGCAGGCCGAACACTTCCGCCTTGGGTGACTTCAGCCTCTACAAAATCTTTAGTAATGGAAATGGCTTTCATGACGGCATCACCATAACCCACAAAAATTGAGACATTCTTCTGAAAGAGATCCTCCCATACCGGGGTGTCTACATAAAGGTCTGCAGGAATTTTTTCTGAATTAGATATTTTAATCTTATCGCCAAAATTTAAATTTTTGGGCTCGCTTAAGTTAAATATGCGCCCTCTAGCGGGTGGCGTAATGTCCAAAATAACAGGAACTTTTCGCTCCGATTTTTTGGGGTTGAGATTATCTAAAAACTTATAGGTCTCTTCTAGACAGTTTGGACTAAATTCTAGTCTAATGGCGTCAATTGGCTGCTCTTTGATAACATCCAAAATTTGACTAGTAATAGATCTAGCTTCAATGGACCAAATAACCTTTGTTTTTCTACGTGTGATATCAATCAAAATTTACCCCTATTAAATTTACTGAATCAGGCTTTGACCATAGTGCACTACTTGTGGCGAATCCACTATCTTAAGTCTATCGCTGCCCTGAGTTTTTCTATCAAACACAACGACCGCCGTTGAGCCTAGCATAAAAACGCCTAATTCTTCACCTTTCTGAATGTTTATCTTGGAGTCAGAAAATACAATTTCTCGTTGGGTAGGACGAACCTGACGTGAAGCTGTGTTCGTGACTAAATCTAGGCAGTGTTTAGTAGCAATCCTGCCAACATTTAAGGCCCCCACCATGGCGATATAGACCTTACCCCCTGACTTTGTTTCAATATCAAAAACCATGCGTTCATTTGTGGTAAATAGTCTTGGAATTAGTCCAACGAACTGCTCATTAACCGGCCAAAGTTTGCCGGGAATATGTCTGATAGCTGTGAGGCGACCTTCGACAGGGGAATGGACGCGATGATAATTGTGGGGCGCTAAATAAACGGTTTGAAACCAAGCTGGATCGAAATCAGGCGTTGATGCCTGATCGCCAAACACCAGCTGTTGTGCGGAATAGGAAATTCCTTTTGCTTGAATCGCTTCGCCATTTTGAATCGGCAGTGACTTTACCAACATGCCGTCCGCTGGGGAGACTATTTCGGAGCCTGCTACTTTTCTAGCGCCTGGCTTCAACTCTCTCGTAAATAAATCTTCAATGGACTCAAAGTCCTCTAGTCGTTGAGTGGCCTCTGATAGGTCAATCTTAAAGGTGCTGACAAACTTAGAATTCATCTTTTTTTGCAAAGCTTCCGGAAATTTGACTCTTGAAACCGTCCCCGCGGTTAGACTCATTAGGGACTTAGGTGTCACTGATAAAATATACTTTAGAGGGCTCAATTTTCTAATCTCCTGGACAGCGGTATTTTGGCAAAAGTCTAATATGCAACACTATGGTTATAAATCTACACATTTCTTTGTCAGTTACAGTTGCAAAATGACACCAAATGACCTCCGAATGTTGGCAGCGGAACCTTCTTTTTTGCAAATATTTCAATGTTTACGCTGCCTTTCGACCGGTTGGTAGTTGACCAACGGGCCTGGCACACATATTGTATGTTTAAAGGCTAGATCGGCTATTGCTTGAAGTAAAGCACTGCGCCAACGGCTCAAAAAGAGGGGAAATCCAATGAAAGCAACTTCCGCGGAAAAAACTCAGCTAAAAAAAATACCCTTAACGGATCGAGTCAAACAAGACTTAGCAGATAATATCTACCAGACTTTAACTAAGGAAGGCTATGAAGCACGAGACATCATACGCATTTCTAGTGAACTTATATCTCTAGTGACTACGGATCTTGAAAAGAATTAAGTTGTCGTTCCTATTTTAGGATCTGAATGACATCTATCTTTTCTTTACTCTACTTGGTTTTAACGGTGGTATCTGTTTAACAGCTGATTAGTGGCTATAAGATTGGGCCGCTAAGTTTATAATTTGTAGGCATGTCTTTTTGAGGTCTGCCTTTGTAAGTTTGTTTGTAAACATTTTTAATATGATTTTAAATAGGTGCTTTGAAAAATATCCAAGTCATTAGAGACGTGCCGATAACACTACCGGGTATAATCTTTTGTAGTTGAAACGATCACGCTAAATCTTGATAGGTTTAGTGTGATCGTTTAGGGATTTTTTTCTATCTTAAAGCTAAGAATCTGAATCCAAAATCCTTTTTCGACTTATAAAGACGCTGAAGAGATTCAATGCAGTGCGTTTAAATAATCTGAAAACACTTCATTAGCTCGCTTGATCTGCAAAGATTTTCGGTCGGATTTTGAGGCCTTTCGGTCAACCTCTACAGGAGCAAGCAGTCCGAGATTCGCATTCATAGGCGCATACTTTCCGAGGTTCCCTTTTGTAACATAGGCCCAAAGCGCACCGAGTAGGCACTGCCTAGGCAATGCTGGGGCCGTTTTTCCAAGCGATTTCAAAGCCGCAAATCTACCGGCCAAAAGACCAATGGCTGCAGACTCCGTGTAGCCTTCTACCCCAGTGATTTGGCCCGCAAGAAAGATTCTTGGGCGGTCTTTTAGAGAGAGATCCTCGGCCAAGAGTTCTGGACCATTTATATAGGTGTTTCTATGAATGGAACCATAGCGCAGGATTTCCAAATTTTGGAGCCCAGGTAATGTGGAGAAAAGTCGTTTTTGCTCTGGCCATTTCATTTTGGTTTGAAATCCGACCATGGAGTACATAGTTTTTTCGATGTTTTCTTGTCTCAGCTGAATCACACCCCAGGGGCGCCTCCCTGTTCTCGGGTTGTCTAGTCCCACAGGCTTCATGGGACCAAAACGCAGGGTTTCTCGACCCCGCTGAATCATCACTTCGATCGGAAGACAGGATTCAAAATAATTCACATCTTCAAATTCATGCAAGGGAACTTTTTCTGCAGCTTCAACTCCGTCGACAAAATGATTATATTGCTCTTTATCAAGGGGAACATTGATGTAGTCACCCTCCCCCTCTCCATAGCGGTCGGCTAAATAACAGATGTCCATGTCAATGGAATCAGCAGAAATCACGGGTGCTATGGCATCATAAAAATAAAGTCGCTTCTGATTTCCGGTGATCCGATCAATTTCTTGGGCTAAGGCAGGAGATGTCAATGGGCCAGAACATATAATTAAATACTCGTTAGAATCGGCAAGTTCTTCTTCACTTGGAAGTTGGGTAACCTCGCCATCCACACGTCTAAATTTAGGATGATTCAAAAGTGCTGATTCAATATATTGCGAAAAGACGTCTCGATCTACAGCCAGGGCATTTCCAGCTGGAACTTTGGCGGCAGTTGCGGCCTTGATGATGAGAGAGTCCAGCTGACTCATTTCAAGTTTCAGCTGGCCAGGTGCAGAAACTTCGAGAGTTGACTTTAAAGAGTTTGAACAAACGAGCTCTGCTAGCCGGCCTGAGGTGTGGGCGCCCGTCATTTTTTCTGGACGCATCTCATGAAGGATGACTTCACAACCTAGCTGCAAAGCTTGCCAAGCAGCTTCACATCCCGCCAAACCACCGCCTATAATTCGAATCTTAGCTGTAGTAGTCATTCCTTTTGCCTCCATAAGGAGTTGGCAACTATCACTAAAGTAAGCATTAAGCCAGCACATTTGCCAATTTTACCAGCATATTTGCCAAGTTTAAAAGGTCGTTCTCTTTTGGAGGCGACCGATTTGAGCCAGGACATGAGTCCGTGGCAGGGTATTAAAGACTCTACCTTGCGGCAGCCTGGGCTCTAGAGACACCGGCTTCCAGCAAGCTAAAATAATCCGCAGATTTCAATGAAGCCCCGCCGATAAGCCCGCCGTTAATGTTGGGCATGGCTAAAAGCTCCGCAACATTTCCAGGATTCATGCTCCCGCCATATAAAATGCGGATCTTGGCGGCAGATGTGCCAAGGGCTTCCAAGAGCATGCCTCGAATCAAGGCATGAACCTCTTCTGCTTGAGCTGGGGTCGCCGCTAGCCCAGTGCCTATAGCCCAGACCGGCTCGTAGGCGAGCACGACTTCAGGACTCATCCTTTGAGAGCTCAGGAGTGACTTTACCTGACTCTGAATGACTGCCTGGGTTCTCCCTGCTTTGCGGTCCTCTAAGTATTCACCTATGCAAACAATGGGAGTTAAGCCTGCACCGAGGGCCGCAAGCATCCGTTTGTTGACAGATTCATCGGTCTCAGCAAAATACTGACGACGTTCGCTGTGGCCAATAATCGTGTATTTGACTCCCAAGTCCCTAATCATGGCCCCCGACACCTCACCCGTAAAGGCGCCTTTGGGTTCCCAATGGCAGTTTTGGGCACCGAGTTCAATCTTAGCGGAACGGGCGGCATCTGATATAAGACCCAGCAAAGTTGCCGGGGGACAGATCACTCCCTCGATCAAGTCGAGGTGATTTAGGTTTTTGGTTTTCTCTGCTAGGTCTTTAAAAAATGCCAAGGCTTCACTTTGAAGCATATTCATTTTCCAATTGCCAGCAATCATGGGCTTATTCATCTTATTCCTCCAAACAACGAACACCGGGAAGGGCTATTCCTTCTAAAAATTCAAGGGACGCGCCCCCACCGGTCGACACATGGGAAAGTTTGCTGGCCACTCCCGCCATATTGGCAGCAGAAACCGAATCTCCGCCCCCAACAACGGTAGTTCCGCGACATTCTGTCATTGCATGGGCAATGCTCATCGACCCTTCCGCGTAATTCTTCCACTCGAACACACCCATCGGGCCATTCCATAGAACCGTTTGGGCCTTTCGAATAATCTTTGCATAGGTCTCACGCGTCTTGGGCCCAATATCTAATCCCATATATCCATCTTCAATATCAACGCCCTCGGTAACTTTAAATGGTGCCGTAGGGGAAAACTCTTTTGAAATCACATGATCCTCGGGCAAGTGGATCCGCACACGACGCGCCTCTGCATTGCGGTAAATGGTTTCGACTAACATCATTTTGTCGTCTTCAGTACGAGATATTCCTACTTGAGAGCCTTTGAATTTTAAAAAGCTATAGGCCATAGCCCCACCCATTAGCAAATCTGTGCACTGCTCTATCAATGCCAAAATCACGCCCATCTTATCGCTGACCTTAGACCCGCCCATAACTACGGCATACGGAGCTCTTGCCCCTTCCCGAACACTCGAGAGCGCTTTTAGCTCTTTAGCCATCAAGAGCCCGGCAGCGCATTTACTCTTTCCTAGAGACTCAGGAAGCCCGACAGTCGATGCATGGGCCCGGTGCGCCGTTCCAAAGGCATCATTCACATAGAGATCGATTCCTTTGGCCAGGGACTCCACAAACTCACTGGAATTGGCTTCTTCGCCTTTATGAAATCTAAGATTTTCAAGTAAGATAATCTCGCCTTTGCCGAGGCGCTTTAAAAATTGATCTACGGGTTCCTTTTCATAGTCTGAAATCAATATGACTTCACACTGGAGAAGCTCCGCTAACTTAGCCCCTACCGGCTCAAGAGAGTATTTCTTATCCACAGCACCCTTTGGTCGGCCCAAATGGCTGGCTATAACAAGCTTCGCCCCCTCGTCTAAAAGCTTTTGAATGGTCGGTATGCTGGCCGTAATTCTCGTGTCATCTAAAATGGTACCATTCTCAATGGGAACATTCAGGTCTAGGCGTAAAAACACGGCCTTACCTTTTACATCAAGCATGTCAAGGGTTCTAAGAGTCATGGAAGTCTCACTTTTATGGCCAAAGCCGTGATTGGCGAAACTTAGTTCATATCACTCTTGGGCCTATCTGACAATGTACTTAAAAATCGTGGGATATTACTTTTTAATGGGAATTGCATTATTCTAAGGACACGCTCTAGCCAGCGCTCCCGTGAGCTCAATTAGGAAAGACTCCCATGCCTCAGAAACATCTGTTTATTATGGATCCATTTGAAACTTTGAATCTTACCTTAGATTCTAGCCTTAGAATGGCTTATGGTCTTTCTGAGCTTGGGCATCAGATTTATTTTGGTGAAGCTCAAGATTTAGTCTGGTCCAATCAATGGGCTGTGGCTCGCTTAAAAGCGAGCGAAATTCAATTTGATGGAAGCCCTGATTCTGTGCAGTTAGGCGCCTCGCAGTCGCGGTCCCTGGATCAATTTAACGGCATTCACATGCGTAAAGACCCGCCCTTTGACATGAATTATATTACTTGCACTTGGTTTCTAGATTCTGCTCCTAAATCCACCAAAATTTTAAATAGTCCAGAAATTCTCAGAAATTTTAATGAAAAACTTGGAACATTTATGTTTTCGGAGTGGATGCTCCCCACTTGCACTAGCGCAAATCCACGCGAACTTATGGAGTTCATCCGAGAGCTCCAGTGCCCTTTTGTAATCATAAAGCCCCTTGATTTATTTGGAGGGCGCGGAGTCGAGAAGATGGACCGAAGTAATTTGGCTGCCATTCACTCCAAACTCGATTCGCTGACCCATGATGGACAAATCGCCTACATGGTGCAGCCGTTTGACACTGCCGTTCAAGAAGGGGAGATTCGTGCTTTTACCGCCGGTGGAGAAACTCTAGCATGGTGTAAGAAAGTTCCCGCTGCTGGAAACTTTCTAGCCAACACCAGGGCGGGCGCCAAACTCATGCCCCATGAGCCCACTAAAAACCAAGTGCTTGCCGTCCAAGCAATTGCTACGAAAATGCTGTCTCTAGGTGCGTTTTTAACGGGCATTGATTTGATTGGCGATAAGGTCTCAGAGATTAATATTACATCACCCAGAATGCTAACAGGAGTCCCAGGGGATTTGGCTCCTTATGGGAAAGTTGCCTCATTGATCGAACACTATTGCAAATAATGCCCCTGAGTATTACCATCAATTTTCTAATTTTTTGATCAGGAGATTCCTTAATGCTTGTTAGCAAAATCAATAACTCAGTTTTAGCTATTTTCTCTGCCGCAATGCTTACAGCATGCGACGGCGGTTGTTCTAAAAAAAGTGATACTTCCGCTACTACTGCAGAAACAAGCACCACTGAAGCTTCTGCACCGGCAAAAACCGACGCTGCGGCAACCCCAGGAACCGACGCCACCGCTTCAGATGCTCAGCTCCAAATCGAAGACACCAAAGAAGGCACTGGCGCAGCGGTTGAAAATGGAAAGACCGTAAAAGTACACTATGTCGGCACACTGACCGACGGGACTAAGTTTGACTCGAGCCGCGACCGTGACCAGCCGTTTGAGTTTACAGTAGGCCAAAACCAAGTGATTCAAGGGTGGGAAAAAGGCGTTATCGGCATGAAAGTCGGCGGTTTAAGAAAGCTGACGATCCCAGGATCTCTGGCCTATGGGGAAAGAGGCGTGCCTGGAGTGATTCCAGCCAACGCAACTCTCGTTTTTGAAATCGAGCTTATCGAAGTAAAATAAGTTAAAAATGTAATTCATGATTAAGGGTTCATCACAAGTGATAGCCTTGAAAAAAGGAAGGTTTCAAAGCCTTCTTTTTTTATGCCCTGTTTTTGCTGCTTGTATTGTCTCATGAGTTGTCTCATGCCAAATCACCTCGATTCCAGTAAATAGAACCTTTTTGGGGAGACCTGGCCTAGTATCGGTTTAAGGCGTTTTAATGATGATTTTTCAACTGTCAATAACACTTATGTCCATTCCATCTTTAAACCTTCGAATAGAAAGCTAACATCTCAACAGAGATTAGGTAAGCCTTCGCTAGAAGTTAGCGGGTTGCAAAAGAGCTTTCATCTAATCCTAAAGATCTCTTTTGTGGAGACACCTCCCGGCTAACTCGCCGGAAGCAAGTTCCTTGGCTCTACTCTAGAAACTACTAAACGTCTAAATGGACCC
>CAXNGG010000069.1:0-8378 GCA_964201885.1 Oligoflexales bacterium | reverse complement strand
GGATCCGCCCCTAGATGATTTGACTTAGGGGCTCCTATGAATGATGTAACTATAGTTGGAACTGGACCTGCTGGACTGACGGCCGCTATTTATGCGGCAAGAGCTGGCTTCAAACCCGTAATATATGCTGGCATTCAACATGGTGGTCAACTTACGACCACAACGGAAGTAGAAAATTTTCCTGGCTTTGCTGAGGGCGTTCAAGGCCCGAAGCTTATGGCAGAAATGACGGCCCAAGCAGAGCGTGTGGGAACCCGAATTGTCTACGACACCATTACCAAAGTTGATTTTTCAAATCCTTCAAAATTGAAACTATGGGCTGATCAGGAACTCATAGAGACAAAAACGGTCATTATCAGCACCGGAGCTACAGCCAAAACCTTAGGCCTACCTGGAGAAGCGTCGCTTATGGGTCGAGGCCTTTCCACATGCGCTACCTGCGACGGCTTTTTCTATCGCGGGAAAAAAGTAATGATTATCGGTGGGGGCGACTCTGCCATGGAAGAGGCTAGTTATTTAGCCAATCTTGCCGGGGAAGTCATTTTAGTTCACCGCCGAGACACGTTTCGGGCTGCCAGCATTATGATTGATCGCGTCAAAAACAATCCTAAAATCAAGATTAGGACTCCCTGGACCATTGAAAAAACTCTTAGCGATGAAACAGGGCTCACGGGCGTTACCCTCGTTAACCTGGAAAACTCATCAAAAGAAGATATAAAAATTGATGGGCTTTTTTATGCTATCGGCCACAAACCCAATTCTGACATTTTTCTACCGTGGGTTGACGTTGATGATCATGGATATATAAAAGTTACAGATTTTGTAAAAACGAAAACACCTGGTGTCTTTGCGGCTGGAGATATTGCAGATCCTACGTTTAAGCAAGCTATTACGGCTGCAGGGATGGGTTGTCAGGCCGCTATAACCGCAGCCCGACACCTGGAAAATTTACATTAGACTTTTTTGTTTCGTCAGTCAGCAATGGTGTATGAGCGTTTTTTAGAAAACAAATTGGGATTATTAAAGGGGCCGTTTATGGGAGTTTTAGACCAGTTCTTCAAAAAGAAAGATCTAGAAATCACGGAAGATATGGTGCGCGAAGCATTGAAAGTGATCATCGATCCTGATTTAGACAAAGACATCGTGAGCCTTGGTTTTGTCAGGAATTTGAAAATTGATCGGGGTGCCGTAGAATTTGAAGTAAACCTCACAACTCCGGCTTGTCCTGTCAAAGAAAAGTTTAAGTCGGAAGCAGAAGCCGCGGTAAAGGCCCTTCCTGGGGTAGAGTCTGTTCACGTCATCATGACTGCCACCACGAGAGGTCAAACCAAGTCCCCACAAACCGCGAACTCACTTGGAAAAGTCGCCAATATCATTCTTGTCGCATCTGGCAAAGGGGGGGTAGGGAAGTCTACCACCGCAGTAAATCTTGCTTACGGACTTTCTTCTGCCGGATCTAAGGTGGGCCTCCTTGACGCAGATATTCATGGGCCTTCTATACCTATGATGACCGGAGTCAAAAATCCCACCCAAATGAACGGTGATTTGGTCCAACCGCCCCTTAAAGACAATGTTAAGATGATTTCTATCTCCATGTTTTCTGGAACCGATCAAGCCGCCATTATGCGTGGACCTATGGCTTCAAGCATGGTGAAAAATTTTGTAACCCAGGTGGACTGGGGTGAACTTGACTATCTCGTTATTGACTGTCCCCCAGGAACCGGTGACATTCACCTATCACTTGCACAAATTGCCCCTGCAACTGGTGTGGTCATAGTTACTTCGCCCCAAGAGGTCGCGGTAATGGACGCAAAAAAAGCCCTCCATATGTATTCGACCCTCCAAATTCCTATTTTAGGAATCATTGAAACCATGAGTTATTTTGAAGTTGAAAATAAGAAGTACTATCTTTTTGGCGAAGGCGGTGGAGTTAAGCTTGCTGAGTCCTACTCACTTCCCCTTCTGGGTCAAATCCCCCTTGAAGTTAAGGTTTCTGAAAGTTCGGATAAGGGCTTACCGGTAATTTTGCAAGTGGGAAAAGCATCGGCAGCTTACCGAAATTTTTCAGGCAATGTGGCTCGAGAAGTATCCATCCTCCACGCTACTCGCGGAGAATCGCTAAGTTCATTTAGTTTAAAATGGAGAGGCGCATGAGAAGTTATATTGGGGTCAAAGAAATCTATCAGTCCGATGAAAAAAATCTAGGGATCACCTGGACCGATGGAGCCGAGTCAAAACTTGATGTTGTCGATTTAAGACGGAAGTGCCCTTGCGCCTCTTGTGTCGACGAAAGAACCGGCGAGCGCATTTTAAAACCGGACTCCGTTGCAAGCACGGTAAGACCTTTACAAATTGATTCTGTGGGCAGGTATGCTTGTGTCATTGCGTTTAACGATGGGCACAACACGGGAATTTATTCCTTTAAGTATTTGCGGCAGCTGTCCGGTATTTCTTAGTTTTTATCTCACATTTTAGAAGTCTCACCGCAGTGAATTGAGGGTTTATGGGCTATGCTTTAAGGCTAACCATGATTAGTTTATTGGCCGATGTGTTGCTGCGGAATTTCCCGGGCAATCTCAATGTCGGTAGATTTACCATTAGTCTTTATCTTCAGGGGATGGTGTTAGCATTTATTTGGTGGTGGTTTTGGATTAGTATAGGTGCCTATTTTAGAACCTTTTCGACCCAGAAAATGTTGAGTGCCGTTGTAGGCTTTATTTGGTCTTTTTTCGTGATTTCTGACTTTGTGCACTTTCGGTATTTAGGCCAACACATTACAGCTCAGTCCCTGCGACTGACTTGGCAAGATCCCGCCTATATGATTGGCTACTGGAACTCCTATGGGGGATGGCTGCCAAGTCTCGGTATTTGCCTGCTGACCTATTTTATTGGCAAAAGACTTTATCTTGGAATGCAGTCGAAGAAAAAATCTCTGGGTGGAATCCTCATCCCCTTGATCACGGTGTCTTTAGAGACGGGGCATTTAACCAGAAAGTCTGCTGAGGGCAGTTTGAGCATCGAAGCCTCTTTAATTCTTTCCCATATTAACGCCTTGCGTATTCATTTAGGCTCCGGACCAAAGCTTCATGCCGGAAACCGCCTGTCAGTTAAGGCCGTTGAAAACGCGCATTTACCGAAAGCTGTAGTCCTATTCGTCACAGAAAGCTTAAGCACCTATCACAGCCAATGGAATGACACTGGTCCTAAAGCACTTCCCAAACTTCATTCTTGGCTATCTCGCCAGACTAGCATAAACACACAAAATGCGTTTAGCAACGCTTCCGCAACCGATATGGCCATGCCTTCACTTTTTGCAGGTTTGCGCCCTGATCGAAGTCATGATGATTTTCATAAAATGCCGTTTATTTGGGACATGTTTTATGCTGCCAATTACAAAACCGCTTGGTTTTCAAGCCAAAGATTCTCCTGGGCTGGTTTTTCAAGTTTTTTCTCCACCAAAGGATTAGGCCTGATTGAAACCGCCGAATCCATGGGGGGTAAGCTCATCAATGACACCGGACAAGACGACCTCTTAACAAGCAGGCGTCTTATAGAGTGGATTCAGGAGAGTCCCCCAAACGAAAATCTCTTTTTAGTCGTGAATTTTAATGCTGCCCATATTCCTTGTCAAAAAAACTCGGATTTTTTACCTTCGATTCCTGAGGGCAGCAATTGTGAGAAGGCCATGGCTATACTTGATGAAGCCTTTTCCTCTACACTCCATTTAATCGAAGAACGGTATCAAGATTTTTTTGTGGTTTTTACCTCGGATCACGGTGACATTGCTGAAAACACTCGTCAGGTTCCAAGAATTGAAAGCTACTATGATGAAATCATAAAAATCCCTCTATCCATCAGTGTCTCTGAGTCTTTTAAAGAAAACTTCAGTACTCAGTTCTCAAACCTTCAGAAGAATTTCAAGTCGAGTCAAATTTCAAATTTGGATCTGAGCCCTACTTTTGTCGATCTGCTGGACCTTGGTCGCCTAGAGGACAACAAACCCTGGATCAAAGAGCTCAATGGATCTTCTTTGTTTTCTGAAATACCCTCTAACAGGTGGCTTTTAGCTCTCAATACGGGCGAGATTCGAAGTTGGAATCATGAAGGCTTTGGTTTGATAAACGGCCCTTGGCGGTTTCTCTACTCCCAAGGAAAGAATCCCGAATTATATAACGTAACCCTAGACCCTAAAGAAACAAGTAATCTGTGGAGTGAGTCCCATCCACTTGCCCCTGATATTAAGAAAATCATTGCGGAATCAAAAGAATTGAAGAGAATTGTGGAAGGTCGTCCATAAACTTAGCACGCGTCAGCGGCTTGGCTGGCGCCGTTAAGGTATCAGATGGTATCGTCCCCAAACCTTCGTCTCAAGGTAATCATCACCCACATGGGCCCAACCAACAAATACTTAAGTTCAGAGAAGAAAGCGGGTCTATTGCCTTCCAATCGGTGGCCTATAAACTGAAAAATCCATGCTATAACAAAAACTCCGGCGCTAAGAGGCCATAGGAGTTCTGAGTTATTTCGATCTAAATAAGTGATCAGTGCCGCAGCTCCAAATAACAGAGGCGCCATAACCCTGGGAAGCCTTCTATCTAAAATACCATACCAAATCAGCATAAAAAGAATTTGTAAATTTCCACCCGAAAGTAGCTTGATTTCAGGCAAAACAAACTTTCCAAGGCCTGTAAAAATGCCGACTGAGGAGACTAGAATTGCTGGTACCGCAATTTTATGTATCCTTTGGTTCCAAACATGGCGATGGTCGTTCGCATAACGAGATAAGAGCTTTTCCATTTTATTGTTCATTTTGGCGCCTTCGACATCGACTCAAATTTTTCTTTAGCGAGCTTAAGAGCAGCATTTTGCTCTGGGCTCCTGGGGCTTGATCTTTTTTCTGATATTTTTGCTTTTAGATCACCAGGACATTCCCCGAGAATTTCCATTTCATACTCTAGCCAAACCCCGAACTTCTGCCAGACTAAGTCCCGCATCTGAAAGGTAAGTTCCAATATGGATCGCGCATCGCTTCCTTGATTGTAGACAAAATTAGAGTGCTTTTCCGATACTTTTGCTTTGTTAAACTCAAGGGATTTTGCTCCAGCAAGCTCTAATAACAACCCCGAAGAAACTGAAACTTCGGGATGATAGTTGTTTTTGAATACACAACCGCAGGTAGGAAACAAAAATTGGCCCTTGCGTTCGCGGTCTGAGCGACAAAAGTCCATTTTTTCTCTGCTTTTTTGTGTGCTGCCTGATGGGGTTAGAGAAATTTGAACCTTGGATACGATTGCTTCGTTTTCCATGAGTAGAGTGTCTTTATACCCCCTAAAGACCTCTGAGCCTTCGAACTCTATTTCTTTGCCAGAGCGATCAAAACAAATGATTTTGGAAACGATTTGACTGATCTCTCCACCATAACATCTGGCATTCATGCGAACCGTTCCACCGATTTCACCAGGAAGAAAATTCATCCACTCTGCGCCACTCAATGACCTAGAAAATGCAAACTCTGCAAATTCTGTATTGGTAACCCCGGCGTCGACCTCAAAAACAGTGTCTGCAATCTGTTTAATGGTCTTCATATCTCTAAATATAATCACGTAGCCAGGAAAAGTATCATCTAAAACGAGAGAGTTCGTCCCTCCCCCTATTACTAAAAGAGGCTTACCGGTATCTAAAATCTCTCGAAGGGATTCTCCCAGCTGCTGATGACTGTAGGGGGAGTAAACCCCTAACGAACTTCCGCCGGTCTTAAAGTATGCTATATGCTTCAAGGGAGTTTTCTTTGACTTCATGGCTTTTCCTCTGGAAAAACTCTGGAAAAAGCCTCCAAATAACTGGAATGTAGGGGAACTGAGTGAAGAACAATGGTGATTCTTTTATAATTTTGAAAGCGGTCCAGTAAGGTCGATAATACTTCGTCCGGAGACTCCGATTGCCTTGGCGTAAAGGCTATATGCCGACTTCCGTTGGTTACTGGGGTGTATTCTTTGGTAAGATTCCACTGGCTAAAAAGAGAAAGGTCAGTCTCGTCATGAACTCGAGTATCACAAAAAAATAGATCCGGGTGACCGACCCAAAGATCGATCGCTACCCCAGATCTATTTCTAATGCCAAGCACGTTATCTTCCCAAAACCTTAGCTACGGTTCGTCCGATTTCCGCGGGAGATTCTACGACGTGAACTCCTGCGGCTCTCAAGGCATCCATCTTCTCAGCGGCAGTTCCCTTGCCCCCTGAAATAATGGCGCCAGCATGCCCCATTCTCTTTCCAACTGGAGCCGTTTGGCCAGCAATAAAGCCAACCACGGGTTTTTTAATATGTTCCTTGATAAACTGGGCCGCTTTGATTTCCAAATCACCGCCAATTTCACCGATCATAACGATTGCCTTGGTCTCGGGGTCCGCTTCAAAGTAGGGAAGAAGGTCCGTATAGTAAGACCCAATAATGGGATCTCCACCAATGCCGATACAAGTAGACTGACCAAGATTTAATGCTGAGGTTTGTCCGACCGCTTCATAGGTTAGCGTTCCAGACTTAGATATAATGCCAACGACCCCTTTTTTGTGGACGTGTCCAGGCATAATTCCAATTTTGCATTCTCCTGGCACGATAATTCCCGGGCAGTTGGGGCCAATGAGACGAATACGGCCCTTTAAGCGTTCCAAAGCCTTTTTAACGGGAATCATATCAAGAACAGGTATGCCTTCAGTAATACAGACGATGGTTTCGATTTCTGCGTCGATAGCCTCTAAAATTGCTTCCGCCGCAAATGGGGGTGGAACAAAAATCATAGATGCATTTGCATTCGTCTTTTCCCGTGCTTCTCTAACCGTATCAAATACTGGCAAACCGCAGCTGTGAGAGCCGCCTTTACCTGGAGTTACGCCACCTACAAATCGCGGGGCATATTCGTGTGACTTGGTCGTATGAAATTCACCGCTTTTGCCGGTGATGCCTTGAGTGATCACGCGTGTATGATTGCCAACAAAAATTCCCATGTTTGCTCCCTACTTAGCTTTAACAAGCTTAACGATTTTCTCTGCACCATCAGCCATACCATCAGCTGTAGTAATATTTAGCCCAGACTCGCTAAGAAGTTTCTTACCTAGTTCGACGTTTGTTCCTTCAAGTCGGACGACTAGAGGCACCTGAAGTTTGAGCTCCCTGGCCGCTGCAATGACGCCATTGGCAATGGTGTCGCACTTCATAATCCCGCCAAATATGTTAACAAATATGCCCTTAACAGCCTTATCTGTTAAAATAATCCTAAAGGCGTTTTTAACTTGTTCTTCACTAGCGCCGCCGCCCACATCTAAAAAGTTTGCTGGCTCGCCGCCATAATACTTAATGATGTCCATAGTACCCATGGCAAGTCCAGCGCCATTAACTAAGCAGCCGATATTTCCTTCAAGCCCGATATAAGAAAGACCAAATTTAGAAGCCTCGATTTCTCTGGCATCTTCTTCCTTAAAATCCCGCATGAATGAAATTTCATTTTGACGGTACAACGCATTATCATCAAATTGCATTTTGCCATCTAAGGCAAGCATCTTGCCTTCTGCAGTAACCACGAGCGGGTTAATCTCAATCATTTGATAATCGTATTTGAAAAACATTTTATACAAATTCTTAACGATCGCCGTGAGCTCTTTGGTTTCAGATGCTGAAAGCGCCGCTTTTTTTGCAATATTTGCTAAGTGATACCCTTTGACCCCGACGGTCGGATCGATAGAAACAGAAACAATCTTTTCAGGAGTCTTTTCGGCAACCTCTTCGATATCCATGCCGCCCTCTTTTGAGAAGACAATAGAGACACCGGCAGTAGCGCGATCAAGTAAAAGTGCCAAATAATATTCTTTATGGATATCAGATCCTGACTCCACATAAACACTATGTACTTTCTTGCCTTGAGGGCCTGTTTGATGAGTGACCAGGGTCATTCCAAGCATAGACTCTGCTATCTTAGCAGCATCTTCAGCTGTTTTTACAACCTTAACGCCACCGCCCTTACCGCGGCCACCAGCATGGATTTGCGCCTTGACGACAGCCACTGGCGATTTTAGACGGCGAAAAGCAAACTCCGCTTCGATCGGTGAATAGGCAAGGTAACCTGCTGGTACGGGAACTCCGTTTTCAGCAAATAGCTTCTTGGCTTGATACTCGTGAATATTCATGAGTCAGCAGTCCTCTCAAAAAAAGTTAGAAATGCTAGGGATACCTTCCTTTGCATTTTAGGGATCTAAAAATTTACTCTGATCCTTGAGATTAGGCAAAATAATTTCTCAATTTTGTGGAAAAATATTGTTGAGATAGCTTATTGTGGTCCCTTCATCCTGATAGGACGGCGATATTGATGTCTAATAAAACAGTTC
>CAXNGG010000068.1:0-8417 GCA_964201885.1 Oligoflexales bacterium | reverse complement strand
GGTGTCTATTTCAAGCGACCCCGGACTAAAAGCAACGGTGGTCCCAGCTGCCGGTCCTTTGGTAATGGAAAGCGTTGCACCTGCGCTCGGATCCGTAACCTTGGCTGTTTCTGCAGCAATTTTAGAGGTAGTTTTGTCACTTCCGACTTGGGAGCGCCCGCAGTACGCTGCAAGAACTAAAGTCAAAGACATCACCAGCGGTTTATGCCAACTTTTCATAAACTATGCCCCCTGCCGAATCAGCCCGGCATATGTGCGATCGGTAGGTTCTTGGAAACCTTTAAATTTTTAAGAAAAACGTAGATATTTCGGCAACTTAATTTCTAAAGAGAGGGGTCAAGAGGCGAAAATGCAAAGGCAATAAAAGGAGAGTATAGAAGAGCAAAAAAGAAGGACTAAAAGAAGGAGAAATTTTAGAAAGAAAACCTTAAACACCGCTCTGACCAGCTGCCCTTGATCGTCAAGAGCTATTTGCGGCTCTGTGGATACTCCTATGAGTCCTAGATATTTTCAGCTATCTTAGCAGGTCAGGCAAAGAAATATTTGTTCTGGTAAATGATTTCTTGGAGAGCCATGACCGTCCTGAAATGCAGATTTAGATCTGTATTTCAAGAGTTTGGCGTCCATCAGGCCGTTCTTTCATAGATCAGGAGGTTTTTGAGTGACCGATTCCCATTTGAACCCTGTCAAAAGCAAAAGTGAGCAATTTAAAGATCTTGAAAATGGTTTGCCTCCATCGAGCGATGCGGGCGTTTTCGGAGCTACTCTTAACCCAGAAGAATCTGATCTGATTCTTATTGGGGTTCCCTGGGATGCTACAACTTCCTATGGAGGTGGAACCAGCGAGGGTCCTTTAGCGCTTCTTCCTGCTAGCCATCAATTGGACTTAGAGGATTTGGCCTTTGGTCAGCCTTATAAAAAAGGCATCACTCTGCTTCCGTTAGATGAGGAGATATTTGCACTTTCGAAATCCACTCGAAAAAAGGTGATTCAGTATCGAGATATTACAACTGCAGAGTCTCAGCGGCATTCCCTTTTAAAGGATATCAATCAAGCCAGTGATTTCGTAAACGCCAAGGTGGAACAATCGGCAACGAAATGGCTCTCCCAAGGGAAGAATGTTGCCGTTGTAGGAGGTGACCATTCGGCGCCATTTGGACTCTTAGCCGCCTTATCTAAAGTTCATAGTGCCTTTGGTATTTTGCATGTGGACGCGCATTTTGACTTACGAGCTGAGTATGAGGGTTTTCAAAACTCCCATGCCTCAATTATGCATAATGTAATGTCAAAACTGCCAAGTGTTTCTCATATAGCACAACTTGGCATTAGAGATTTTTCAAGAGAAGAACGTCTTTTTCATGAGAGTCTTGGCTCTCGATCAAGTGTGATGTATTCCAGAGATATCGGTCACAAAAAGGCCATGGGGACCAATTGGTCACAAATGGTAGATGAACTATTAAGACCACTTCCGGAAAAGATTTATATTTCCTTCGACATTGATGGACTTGATCCTTCACTTTGCCCGTCCACAGGAACTCCGGTGCCAGGTGGTCTGCAATACGAGGAAACCATGTATCTTCTCGAATCGATTGTTGCAACCGGAAGAAAGGTTATTGGCTTTGATTTATGTGAGGTGACACCGAATCCTTCATCTGAATGGGATGCCAATGTGGGCGCGAGGATCCTTTACAAATTGTGTGGAACGCTTTTAAGTAGCATTTAGTGCTTGATTCATCGGTTGGGTGCTTTTAGCTTAAGCCTTTAAGTTTAGCAGTTTAAGTTTAGCCATGCAGGGAGGCCATTCTTGGAGTTGCCAATCCTATACCTTCAGAGACCAGCTGACCTGTATTTTGAGAAAAAAGTCCTAGGAGAACTCTGAGGCTAGTTCCCGCTAGTACCGCAGAAACCTATCTTTTGATGAGGTCAATCCGCAGTAAGTAACGGGCCCCTCACGTCTCAAAAGGCACCCATTTTAGAATTTTAAGAAGCCTTTGTGAGCTGAAGAAACTCTAACTCTGCAAAGATCGTAAAAAGCTACTTTTCGATCCAGCCATTCTTTTTTGGTTTTTTGTGACTCGGCTGGGGGTTTTGATCTAAATTGACACGATTGACAGAAATCACGCCACTTAAGCTTTCAATGCGATTGACAGTGGTTCTCAAGTGATCAATGTTTTTCACCAAGAGTTCAAAATCTAGGATCCCTAAAAGGTCTCTCGTAATGTTGATGTTTGCTTTTTGAATATTTGCACCCGTAGAGGCAATGGCAGTTGTAACATCGGCGAGAATTCCTTGCCGGTCTTGAGTTTCAATTCGAATGCAGACCAAATGGGACAATGTCTGCTCGCCTAGGCGCCAAGACACTTCGATACGTCGGGCGGGATCTAGGTCCAAAGAACTCTGACAGGTGCTTAGATGAATGGTGACGCCTTTTCCCCTGGTGATGAAACCAATAATGTCGTCGCCAGGCACAGGA
Organism: Oligoflexales bacterium; assembly: GCA_964201885.1. Classification (GTDB taxonomy): domain Bacteria; phylum Bdellovibrionota_B; class Oligoflexia; order Oligoflexales; family CAIMVM01; genus CAIMVM01. Next base: position 5,944 of record CAXNGG010000068.1, on the reverse strand, counting down.
CTGCAGCATCTTGCCAGGCTGACCAAAACGTTATCCATGTTTCCAACGAGGACACCTGTCTGAGAATTTCGCTTCTTAGGTGGGGTAGGTAGATTTTCACTTTGATCTCCCAAGCTGTCTTTTAGGATGCTTGGTATTTTGAGCACCTCTTCCGATGGGTAAATTTTTTGGACCAAGTCTTTTGCATCCATATGACCATAGCCAATGGCCACGAGAGAGTCATCTAGTTTAGCTTCTTTGCAAAAGCGATTTAAAATCTCGGTCTTGCCACTTTTAATAAATTTATCCCAGGTAACATCAATGTGTTCCAGTGCATGTACCAAGAGATCTTTGCCGAGAGATTTTGAAGTCTCTCTTTGTTCACTTCTTAAATATTGCCGAATTTTTGTCCTGGCTTTCGAAGTGATGACGAAACCTAACCAATCCTTTGAGGGCTTTTGGTGGGCTGAGGTTTGGATTTCTACAATGTCACCACTAGTGAGCTTTTTTCGCAGAGGACACATGCGTCCATTGATTTTTGCGCCGACCGTCTTAATGCCAAGCTCCGTGTGAACTGAAAAGGCAAAGTCAAGGGGCGTGGCACCGTTTGGAAGCTGCATAACATCCCCACGCGGGGTAAATACAAAGATTTCATCGTCAAAAAGATCAATCTTGACAGACTCCATAAACTCAAGGGGGTCCGTGAGCTCACTCTCCCATTGCATGATCTGTCTTAGCCAGGAAAACTTCTTAAGATCGGTTTCTGATTTTTCGCCCTTTTCCTTATAAGCCCAATGGGCTGCTACCCCAAATTCACAGATATTGTTCATTTCTTCAGTTCGAATCTGAAACTCTGCAGGCTCCCCATTTGGGCGAATCACCGTAGTGTGAAGGGATTGGTACATGTTCGCTTTTGGCATGGCGATATAGTCTTTGAATCTACCGGGCATGGGTTTCCACATGGCGTGGACTACCCCAAGTGCTTCGTAACAGTCTTTTACGGATTTTACGATAATGCGGAACGCAAACATGTCATGAATATCTTCGAAAGTTAATTTTCTTTCGACCATTTTTTTGTAAATTGAGTAAAAATGTTTAGGGCGGCCAAAGACTTTTACATCTTTAAATCCATATTTGTCGAGCTCGGTTTTAACTATATTTTTGACTTCTTCAATGTAGTTTGTGCGCTCGGACTTTTTAGTGGAAACAGCTTTAGAGATTTCTTTATAAACATCATTTTTAAGCTGCTTCAGACATAAGTCCTCAAGCTCGCTTTTGATGCCGTTAATTCCTAATCGATTCGCTAAGGGCGCGTAAATATCCATGGTCTCTTGGGCAATGGACACTCTTTTGTGTACGGGGAGGCTGTCAATAGTGCGCATGTTGTGCAGCCGATCAGCTAACTTCACGATGATCACGCGGAGGTCTTTCGCCATAGCTAAAACCATTTTTCTAAAATTTTCAGCTAGTTTTTCTTGGTTGGATCTAAATTTAATTTTAGAAATTTTGGTCAAACCTTCGACTAATTGCGCGACATCTGGGCCATAAAGAGATTCTATTTCCTCAATCGGGGTGTTGGTGTCTTCTACTACATCGTGCAAGATGGCTGCAAAAATAGACGGCATATCCAGCTTAAGTTTGGCTAAGATACCCGCAACTGCAATGGGGTGGATGATGTAGGGCTCGCCAGATCTTCTTGATTGATCCTTATGTTTTTCAGTCGCATAAAGGTAGGCGTTCTCTACTTTCTTAAATATGGCCTCGTCGCTAATATAGCTTTTTAGAGACTCGACTAAATCGGCGTACTCTGTCTCTGGGGTGGTCGCCCACTTAGAGGAGGGAGCAGGCAGAGCAGGGCTAGGTGGTACATCATTCATGTTGGCCCTCGAGTACTTGTTTCTCGATTTGTTTGATCCAAGCCGCATTTTCAAATTCAAAAAGAAACCTGCGCGTCATTTCTAATGCCGCTTCTTTGGAAAGGGGAGGGTTTTTACCATGAATGATCAAATCGGATAGAGCTTTGTAGGCGCTGTCAATGGTTTCATTCACAATAAAGAATTCATAATCGCTGGATGATTCAAATTCTTTTTTAGCCGACTGAAGCCTTTTCCATCTCACTTGCAGAGAGTCTGTACCTCGCGACTCAAGGCGTCTCCACATTTCTTCCAAGCTAGGGGGAAGAATAAAGACTGCAACGGCAACTTTGATGATTTTTTTTGCTTGCTTCCAACCTTGATAGTCAATTTCAAGCAATATCTTCTTACCAGTTAAGCTGATACGGTTGATTTCCTGAATCGTAGTCCCATACATATTTCCATGAACATTTGCCCACTCCAACATTTCATGGGAGGAAACTTGGTTTTCAAATCTTTCCTTAGTCACGAAATGGTAGTCTACACCTTCGGTTTCACCGGGTCTTATTTTGCGCGTGGTGCAACTGACAGACATTTCGATGTGTTCAGGATTGTCTCTTAAGAGGCGATTGTTGAGGGTGGTTTTACCAGTTCCTGAAGGGGCTACCACGACATAAACATTTCGAAATTGGGTCATTGCCCCCCCCGTTGAGCATTTGGTTTCGGGCTCATTGGTTTCGTGAACATTGGGTTCGTGCACATGAATGCTGCGCTGCCGTGAGCGAGGACATCAAAGGTCCAAACACCTGAGAAATGTGCGTTTCGCCGTGTGGCATTCTCAGCTCTTTGCTGTTTGTGCTGTTTGCCCCATCGCGACATAAAAGCCAATCCGTAAAAAGGTCCAAAAACTAATGATAGCATGGTGTTAATGTTTGACAAATAAAGGAAATGTCCCTTTAAGGAAAGGCGCGAAATTAGGCCCTCTCAAGAGTTCCTAAAGGCTTGGAATACCTCAATAAAATTGGATATTTAAGAAAAAAGATCAGCACTCGCCAAGGGCAAAATGGCCAGTTTTATTAGGGAAGTGGCTTCAGTCTAGCTTACTATAGTTCGTAAGCAAGGCTCCAGACGCTCTATTTCCGAGCGGACCCAGCTATTCAGGGGATGAACTTGCAGTTGGTTTTTTAAGAGAATAAGGGCGGTTTCCGCATCGCCCCGACTCAAAAACTGCCTAGTTACGATGAACAGCGCTAAGTTTTCGGGGCTTAAATCTTCCATCGGGCCGTTGGTTTTGATTTGGGGTCTGGGATGGCATCGTCTTGGTAATGTTACGGAGAGGTACATAGTTGTCCTTACAAAGTGAGTTTTTTTAATACAGTGCGGGTACATGGTTGGCTTTCCAATCTCCCAATCTCCCTGACTTACCGGGACTTAGAGCCTTTGGCTTAGGCCTTTGAGCGCCGCTGAAGGATTTAGTGCAACTTATGTGCCGCGGGATAGAGCAGCTATCCGTACCGGTTAATTGTGGGCTCGTTGATTCCAGGCTTGAGCTTTAGCCGGCTTGACAGGTAAAACGTAAGGTAACAACTGACAGAATCTCAGGAATGGAGGGACCATGAAACTCGGCTCTACTTACGACAGGCTGCCCCACTACCTAAAAGCATACGTGGTCAATCAAAACTACGGAAAATACACTTCTTCAGATCAAGCAGCATGGCGTTTCATCATGCGGCAGTCGCGACGCTTTTTCTCGGAAAATGCTCACCCGATTTGGCTTCGTGGTCTTAAAGAAACAGGTGTTCCTTTAACAGAAATTCCTAGAATCGAAGATATGGACCGTGCCCTTCAAAATTACGGTTGGGGAGCTTGCTGTATTTGTGGGTTTATCCCACCTTCGGCTTTTTTAGAGTTTTTGGCGTTTAATGTTCTCCCCATCGCTGCAGACATGCGCACCTTAGAACATATTGATTACACCCCCGCCCCTGATATTGTCCATGAAGCAGCTGGTCATGCGCCCATTCTTGCTGACTTAGAATATCGCAACTATTTAACCCATTATGCAAAGCTTGCTAGAAAAGCCATTTACTCCATTGAAGACATTCGACTCTATGAAGCCATTCGCTTGCTTTCTGACTCTAAAGAGAATCCCGATGCGACTAAAGCAGAGATTGCGGCGGCACAGGAAGCACTTGCCAAAGCAGTGAGCAGTATGACCTGGGTTTCAGAAGCCTCCAAAGTCGCAAGAATGAGTTGGTGGACGATCGAGTATGGCCTCATCGGCGACTTTAAAAATCCAAAAATTTATGGTGCTGGTCTGTTGTCCAGCATTGGGGAAGCTCGAGAATGCCTTTCACCTAAGGTTAAAAAAGTGTCTTTAAGTCTTGCTTGTGTAGATCAAACTTACGACATTACGGAGCCTCAACCTCAGCTGTTTATCGCTCGTGACTTCAAACATATGAGTGAGGTACTCACTGAGCTTGAAGACACCATGGCCTACAAAGTGGGCGGCTTGGAAGGTCTTGAGATAGCTAAAAAAGCAAAAACAGTAACCACAGTCCAATTTGAGAACCAATTGGGGGTTTCAGGAACCCTCGCGAAAATGCGCGTACACGACGGGGGGCCAAGTTATTTGTTTTGGGAGGGACCAGTTCAGTTGTCACTTCAGGAAAAAGAGCTTTCTGGGCAAGGTGTCGCTAGGCATCCTAGGGGCTTTTCCATGCCCGTCGGGGCGATTTTGGAATCAAAAAAGAAAATCAGCGATCTAGAAGAGAGAGATTTCCCGAGTCTTGGCATTAGAAAAGGAGCGGCGAGCAGTTTAGTCTACACGTCAGGAGTTAGGGTTGAAGGGGTTGTCAAAGACATTGTTTTTCAAAACCAAAAAGCGCTCTATATTGTTTGGCAGGACTGCTGCGTGACCCTAGGTAGCGAAACCTTTTATAGCCCAGAATGGGGCGAATTTGATATGCCTCTCTGCTCTGAAGTCACGTCTGTATTTGGTGGGCCTGCAGACCAAGGTTTATATGGCACGTATGACATAGGAAAGGCAAGTTCCGCTCCCAGTCGCAGTACGCCATACTCTGCCGAAGAAATTAAGATACAATCCCTATTTACTCAAATCAAGTCCTTGAGAGTTCATGTCTCTGCTCCCGGCGATCATGAACGTCTTGTTGGCATTGCTACAGACATATTAAACGGACCTAAATTTGAGTGGCTATTAGCCATAGAGCTTTTGGAGGTTTTAGCCGCCAGAGATATAGAAGTCAAAGATGGTTTTGCAAGCGTGAAGCAGAGGCTATCGGACCATTCAAACCATAGCGAAGCTGCTCAAAGAATGATTCGCCTTGGGCTGGAGCTCATGGCAACTCCAGACTAAGAACAAGTTTCTTCGATTCAGCCAGGGACGATTCGCCCGCTAGAAATTGCTTTAGCTTCTGTCTGGCTTTTGGCTCTTCGAAAAAGGAATGGCACCATCCAAAGTGTTGTTGTAGTTCGGCAGAGTAACTTAATAGATTTTTATTCTTGTAGGGCGGATGCGGTTAAAGCGAGAATAAAAAAATGTGGAGGTCTGTACAATATTCTGCATCAATGAGTCCGGGGGAATAGACGTTTTCGCCAGATGAATCAAGCCAAATTCGGCTTTTCTTGCATTAAAAAAACTAAATTTCTATTCGGCACAAAGCTGCAATAAGAGGTCTCTATGCAACAAAATGAGCCTCTAAACTTTTTCTTCGAACATTTTTCCTTGAGCTGAATTCCCTGGACGGTTTTCGCTGAATGGCTTTCCGCGGATGGCTTAAAGTCATTCTTGTGGTAGTTCATGCCTGAGCCGGGATCTGAAATCAGCTGGAACGACTAAGCATTGGTGGCAAGGTGCATTTGAAGGGCCTTTTGGTTTGCTTCCGGTTTTGATTTAGTCTTGCGATGACACTGGCGGGCTGAAACAGTAAATCGAAACCTAACGAGATATGGACTAAAACTTAACGAAGAGAAAACCCGGCTGGTCAGCTTCTCCAAAGAGAAGCAAATCCGTGGGAAAAAGCAAGAAAGTTTCGACTTTCTGGGCTTTACCTTCTTCCTCGGCAAGTCAATGAAAGGATTTGTGGTCCCTAAGC
>CAXNGG010000067.1:0-8431 GCA_964201885.1 Oligoflexales bacterium | reverse complement strand
TTGTCTTCCTGAACCGGTGATGAGGGCGATTTCTGGCAGCTCTCTTCCAGGTTTCAAAAGGTCCGAATTCCAAGCCGTCATGAGAGATAGACCTGTCTTTGAAACGTCTAAAATTCGTTTTCTTATTTTAGAACGTCCGTCAATGGGGTTGATGAATTCACACCAAGCCTCTTCATTGGAAAGTGGTGTTCTTTCTTCTGATCGGCTCTCTGAAGTTTCTTCAATATTGCTAAAATTAAAAACGATGTTTACACCGTCACTGGAAATGTGGTTTGCCGATAGCCTAAAACTACCTGTGGTCAGAAAGTGGCCTTCCGCACTGACATATGCCGATATATATTCCAAGGGTACTGTATTTTGCAAAATGAGATGCCCATCACTGACACTCAAAATTCTTGTGACAAAGGAAGTATCTACTCCTACGGCGGAAAGCATGACCTGACCTTTAGACTTTAGGATAGAATCCAAATGTTCTTTAACTTTCAAGATGCTTCTCACTTTCTTTGGGTCTAATCTTTTAGCGTTAACCCATAGGGATTAAGCTCGTGCTAGCGAATAGCTCTTTCCAAACCGCGATCCGCAAATCTTTCAATGTATTTTAGCACCTTATTCATAGAAGGAAAAGCAAGTGAAACGCCACCAAAAATGGAGTCTTTCTCGAATTGATTTTCTTTTTGACTTGGATTTTGATTGGAAACTCGTCTATAGGCGAAAAATACTCGGTTGAACTGCGTATATCCCCATGAAGCTTGCGCAGAAAACATAAGCCCATTGTCTTTTCTTGCACAAAATTGTGGTACTGTATTTTCGCCTCTACTTTCGCCTCTACTTTCGCCTCTACTTTCGATAGTACCGGTCGAACGGCATGTGTTAGACTTCACGATATTTTCAATATAAGTATCAACATAGAAGCCAGCGCTACCGGCGATATCAAATGTAGGAAAAAGAGTGTGGCTAAACGTGAGCATAGCTCCATTTCGTGAGTTGTCCAAATAGGGATCATTATAGATCAGCTCATAATGAAAGCCATCAAGTCGAAGATTGGCTTTGATGTTTGGGAAATTGATCGATGTGGAGAGGCCGAGGCTTAAAGGTAGACTCGAGATTTCAAAGCTATAGGTTTTATAGGAAATCTCTTCAAATTCATAATTAAGTGACTTTTCAAAGTACCAAAAGGCAACCACTCTCATATTTTGAGTCGGCGAAAATCCGATCCATGGCGTGACGAGGGTTTCATCAGAAAGTGGCAGTGATTCGTCAATGCCAGAGGACTCAGGGCCTGCTAGGGTCGATCCCACTTTAGAATAAGTTCTAGATGTATAGACCCCCGCAGAAAGTGATTTGGAAATCTCAAACTTCAAGTCTAGATAGAACTGGTGATCTCTTTGCATAAGGTCTGTTCTAAATGGTTGCCACGCGAAGTCGGTGGGATCCTTGGCATAGATCTCAAGGCGCTCGCTGGTGGTCATCCAGGTTTGATTGTAGGAGTAGCCAGCAAGAAAGCTTGTATTCCCTTGTTTAATCGGCCCAATTCCTACAGCCGTCTTTAAACCGAGATAGGCGTCTTGTTCTGCTAAAGATACAAGCGTGTAATTTCCATTTCCAGACTCTTTAGGTGCCTGAAAAGAATAGGTGTTAACACCGCCGTTAAAGCCTAGGTACCAAAAATGGGGACGATTCATCATGGAAAGGGGGGAGTACTTAAAAAGAGCAGAGTCAAGATTTGGTTTTTCATATCCGACTAAGTCGCGGTCATAGACCTCTTCATCAAGACTCGTCTTCACGAGTATCATTTTTGCGAAAAAGCTTCCCCTTGGGAATTTTACGAAATAGTTCTTTAAGCGGAATTTGGCCTCTTCGGTATTTTGATCGTGATAAGAAAGCATCACGAGCTCTACAAGGGCAGCCTCCGTCCACTGATTTTTCGAAAAAGAAAGCTTTTCAAAATAGCGCTCCGCAAACACTTTATTTCCAAGAGCCTGATAACAAAGACCCTGATAAAAATGATTGGTTGCTCGCGAAGCAGCTTTGTCTTGGGCGTACTTTAAATATTTTAGGGATTGCCTGGCTTGCCCTGTGTGGTAGTAGGCCACTCCTAATAGGCTCCAGGCATTGAAGTCCTTCGGGTTGTTTTTCAGATACCCTCTTAGAATTTTGATGGCTTGGTCGTACTTTTTAGACGAAAAAGCCACACTGGCTTCACTTGGAGTTTCCGCGAAGCAGGGTTTTGCGCACATCAGCACACAAAAAAGGCAGATGGCCCGATACAAATGTTTTAAATAGATATACATCTCATAAAGTATAAAATCTTTAGAGTAAATAACCTAGTCATTTATTCCGAAGCTCCTGCACGATTTATTATCAGTCGGATATAATAGGAGTCGGGGGATCAGTATGGAAGACGGTGAAAAGAACTGGCTAGGGCTGCATTTGGCTGGCGTGAATTCAGCTAAATCGGCAGTGGTTGCAATTGCTATCAAAGATGGAGTTCTAGAAGTCGTCAGGATGATGGACCGAGTTGGGCCTTTAGGCAAGGTCTCAGCCGATGAAAGGCTACTAGAGATTATCGCCCAGTTTCATCCCACAGATGTTATCTTTGTCGATGCACCTTTAAGCTCCCCGCCTTGCGTGAGCTGTCTAGAAACTGTTTGCCATGGAGCTATGTCTTGCAGTGATATCAGAGTCGCCTACATCACAGCTTTGGCTCAAAAAGTAGGGTCTCGACGCCGTCCGATTGATCCGCAAGCTCATAGAGTTTGGGATGTGCTTCAAATGCAGGACAGGAAATTTGTCGACCCCACCTATACCTCCAATCATGGACCTTTGGTTATTAGAGCTCAGGTGCTTGAAAAGCGACTTCGCCTGATTTATCCCCGATTGCAATTTAAGGAAACCCATGTCTTGTTGGCGCTCATGCGTCTTGGTAGCGTCTTAAAACTACCGGAAAGCGAGTTAAAGCAATTTAGAAAGTTTGAAAACGGCTTGAAAGTGCGTCAAAAAATAGTCGCGTCTATGCTTGAAAATCGGCTGGTAAGTATGTCCCGAAGCCATTTTGAGAACCTGCCCCAATCCCTCGAAGCTTTCTTAGCGTTTATTTCGGCTTGGCTTTGCGTGCAAGACTATTTGGAGCGGCTGCAGCCGGCCCCTCGCCAATATCCGGCTGGTGAATCTTGGGTTTGGCTTCCTAAATAGAGCTGCAGATTCCCGCTTTTTTTTGGTTCTGCCGTTTCTCTAGTTTTTGGCAGTAAAGTACTTGATTTCAATCCTGGATCCTAAGGGCGGGTTGTAGGATGAAGAAAAGGAAACCGAGTTTTGGGCGACTAGGTAGGTCCAGTATTTGAGGTCTAATTTTTCTCCGTCTACATAAATCTCAACAGTATTTTTTAGGACATTGCTGTCTATGAGCTTGATTTGACTGATTTGAGTTTTAAGGTTGCTAGCGATTTGTTTGAGCAAAGTATTCCAGTTTTTGGAGCAAATGGATTCGATGTTCCCGCCAGTTGCTTTGGCGGCAGCTATATACTGAGTTCCTTCTTCTGTGGGGCTGCCATAGGGGCTCGAGCATAGAACGCCTTTTTCATCTCGCGTCCCCGTTATCGCATTGACTGAGAAGTTTCCAGCTCCCTTGACAGCATCCATGTCGCGAATAAAGTCGCGGTGGTCATAGCGCCAGTTTGTCAGTCCCTCGGCAACATAGTTGACATTAGAAGCTTTATCTAAAAGCCCGAGCCCAATGCCGTCATCTTCTTCATCGGAGACCACAATTACGGAAAGAAAAGCGTCTTTTCTGATGAATGGTTCGTTAATACCTGAAATTGATTTTTTTACCGCTAGATTAGCCGCACTAAGCCCGTGTTCAAACCCGGAGCCTTCGACACCCATGGCCCTGGCATAAGACGTAAACTTCGACAAGACATCAGGATCCGTTCCTTTAAGGACCGTCCTTCCCTTGTCCCCGACAAACGAGCCGCGCAAACGGGTCTTCACGCTTCCTCCATTGGGGACCGGACATTCAGGGGTGATTTTTTGGGTCCCATCGTTCAAGGATTCACAGACGTCGGTCGACGTCAGAGCTGTCTGAAAACGTATATTGAGATTTTGAAGCCCCGCTACGAATTCCTGAAAGCCTTCCGCAATTAAGGCTTGTTCCTCATCCATGGAGTTTGAAGTGTCAACCACCCAGAGAAGGTCGACTTCTCTCTGGGATTTCACGATAGAGACTGTTAAACCCGCTTTTGAATCCGCCGGCACATCCCCTCTTGGGTCTCCTTTTGAGTCGCCCGAATGGGGGCCGGAGTTTGAGCTATTTTCCTTTCCAAAGATCACAGTGGGATTCCCATCGGCTCCTTGATCTTTAGGAGTCTCTAGGGAGCGTTGATACAGCTTGCTAGACCCTGAAAACTTGGGGTCGGAAACCCCGCCACATGCAGCTGTAAAGATGAAACCTGCTGTGACTGCAATCGTGGCGATGTGAGTGGCTCGAATACAAAAAACGCCTGCTTTAAATGTCATAATTTCCCTCTTTTCTCTAGTTGGGAGGTGCCGATTGACACCGTCCAGTGAGGACCTCTCGGAGCACCTTTCAAATTTTTAGGGATAGGATTTTACTGGGTCAATTGCTAGTAAAATCTTGGGTTTGCAGGCGCGCCAAACCTTCCATAAAACCTTACCAAATTATTCGCGAAGGAAAGCCTGGAGGCGAAAAGTGCGTTTCCATTTAAAAAATAGCGCCTTTGGGGTAGTTACTTGAATTGTTGCCCCAGGTGAAAATCACAAAGCGGCCCCTAAAAGCAAATAACGCCGATTTTTTCCAAATGGCATATAGTTTGCGGACCTCGCTCTTTTTAGAAATAGATTTTTTACTTGGGCCTAAAGCCGAGAAGGCGTGGAGCAATGGTGGCCTTAGTTCCGTAGAGGTGTTTTCAGTATTTTTTCCTAACATGCTGTTTTTAATGCGTAAACATAATTTTTTGCCACCCAAAATGCATGTCAAAAGAAGGTCTTGTTTAAGGGATAAAAATTATGGCCGAACTAGGGGTTGGAGGCACTCCATGCTGGTTATTTTCTACGGAGCAAGTGATCGGGGACGGGTTCGAAAAATGAACCAAGACTCTATCATTTTTAGTGAGAAGCTTGGCTTTGGGGTGGTCGCCGATGGGATCGGTGGTCGGCCAGGAGGCGACAAAGCCAGCGAGATCGTAACGCGAACCATTAGCCGAGTCATGGCAGAACCCCATGAGATTCGCTACGGCGAAGTCACTGCCTATATGACTTCTCTTGTGGATAAAGTAAATCGCGAAGTGAAACAATTTGGCACAGATAATCCCCAGTGGAATGGCCTAGGGTCAACCATGGAGTTTCTTTTCTTCTCAGGGGGAGAGTTATTTCTGGCGCATGTGGGAGATTCCAGAACTTATATGATTAGTGGCGGAGATCTTTTTTTGATCACCGTCGACCACAATGTGGCGACTTTTCGGCAGCGAGGATTAGTGAAACATCGGCTAAATGAAGGTGTCTCGGGATCAGCGTTGACAAGGGCAGTAGGGCTCCTCTCGACTGTGGATGTTGATGTCTATTCGAAGAAACTCGTGGGGGGAGAGATTTTTGTTACGGCGAGCGATGGCCTATTTGACATGATTTCAGATAGCAAAATTTTACAAATGGTGGTCGAGGCCCAAGGAAATTTAGAAGGCGTTTCTGAGCAGCTCATTGCTGAGGCCAATAGAAACGGTGGCCGCGACAATATAACCGTCTTGCTGTCGCAGGTATTGTCATGAGCCGTTATCTCATTCGAAAGCAAAGCTACAGAATCCTTGGTCCGATGACGCTTCAAGAATTGAAAGTCGCTATGGCGGGTTTAGAAGTTACGCTTTCTGATGAGATAGCGGCAAGTTTGAAACCCTGGGTGTTTCTTGAGGATCGTCAAGCTTTAAAAGACTGCTATCCAGAGGTTGTGAGTATCGTGGGAGGGGTAGAAGATTTCCCCGCAGTTTCTGAAAGCAGAAAGGTAACCGGCAAATTGAGAAGCCAAGACTCTTCCGTAGCTTCCAAGCGTGCTCCAGAACGTAAAAAAAGAAAGTTTGGTTTTTTAGGGATATCCATTCTTACCATAGTGGCTGCGGTGGCGTTGGGAGGCATTGCCTTCGAGTACCTTCAGATTAGCAAGAAGGTTGTCACGCCTTTGCCTCCGACCAAAACATGGAATGGGGCGAATCTTTACAAGGAGATCTTTGTTAGATTTGGCAATGACTGGCAATCGGCGGCTGATTTTGTATTGAAAAATCAACCCGAGATCTTAAACGTTCTCACAAGCGAGCCTCTCTATGGAGACAAGCTCATGCCCTATATACGCCTTCAAACGTTTATCTCTGGAGGCGGTTTCTATGAGGGGGTGGATTCGAAATTGCTCTACGGCGCCCACGACGCGACAAGTTGTCGAGTGAGTGAGTATAAAAAGCTTTGGAAGTCATCCGAAAGCTCCTGGAAGAAAATTTCAAAGCCAGAATCCTGGATGAAAATCTTGATCACTCCTAAAAATTGGCTACAAAGTCGTTGGACGGAAGGGTGGATTTTACCTAAAACATTTGAAGGCGCTTGTTTGTTTTTAGCTGAGGATGCCTTTTTAGGTTTGTATGGAACAGAGCCCCTCAGTGTGGAAGGCGAAGCTGTGAGAAGGCGACTCTCAAGGCTTACGGGGTTGCAGTTGGGTGAGGCTTTGCCTTCGAATCCAAAATCAAGCCATCCTTTAGATATTTTGTCTTGCCTTGAAGATGCAAAAATGGAAAAAGAAATTAGCGAATGTTTAAGCCGAAATCAAGATCGAGAGTGGCGCCTTGTGTTTCAAACGGCAGCTAATCTCAATCGAATCCATAGGGGAGAGCTTCCCACAGAAACACTCAGTAAAAGTTTTCCTTTAAACTTACTCGACTTGGGGCCAGAACTAACCATGGCGGCTGAGCTTAAAGCAGGGAAATCTCTTTCTGACGCCACTAAAATAGCTCAGGATCAGTTTCCAGAATTTGTCAAAGATTAGGCCTAATCTTGTTTAAGATCGAGATCTTTCCTGAGATCTTCCAGCTTCAATCTGGTGGTTTGAAGGCGCTCTCTCATGACCTTAATGAGATCGTAGCCGCGCTCCACTTCAGACACCATGCGGTCTAGGTCGATGTTGCCAGAAGAAAGACCTCTGACTATTTCCTCAACATCTTCGAGCATTTTTCCGTACGTTTGACTTTCCATCATGAAGCCTTCCTCTCTTAAACTCATTTCGTTTGGGAAATGAATGGTTTTGATTTATCAATGATTTCTTTGATCTCAAGTCGCAACAAACTATGTTTTAAGCGGGCATTCAGTTGATCTCCTGGTTTAAGCGTGCTGGAATCAAGTGTCCCATCTAAAACGGATTCTAACCTGGTCCAGCCTTTTTCTATCCAAGGCGCAGGGTCTTTTGCATGCAATGCGGATTCAAGGCTTTGAATCTCATTGGTGATGCGCTGCATGTTGGTGGCTACGGACTGATCCAACTTAGCATCTAAAAATGAGCAGGAAAGCTCAAGTTGCCCAAGCCTAAGAGTCGTCGCTTTTTCAAGTTTAACTAAAGCGTCATCCACTCGAAAGTCGCCGCGATGGATTTGCTCAAAGGAGGTGTGAATCAATGCCGAATGGGCTCTTAACATCCGTTCATTCTCTCGATCAAGTCTTGCTCTCATGGACATTTCGATGCGTTCAGGCAACTGTGTCAAAAGCAATTGTGCCTGATGGGCCCGGTGCTCTAACAGTCCCGCAAGCTGATGGGTCCATTGGCCCAATCGCTCCCGCATGGTTCTTATGCAGGCAAGCAAAACTTCAGCCGCTGCTGTGGGTGTTTTTGCCCTCAAATAGGCGATCTCTTCCGCTACACAAAGGTCATCTTGGTGGCCAATAGCGGCGATTACGGGAACTGGGCAAGAGGCTATGGCGTAGGCCACTTCCCGGGAATCGAACCAACGCAAATCCGCCAACGATCCGCCACCACGCGTTAAGACAATGAGGTCGACATTCTTGGCTTGCAGCTCTTTAAATATAGAAGGTAGCTTCAGGGGGACATCTTCTCCTTGCATCGGAGCAGACATAAAAACAATTTCACCTGGAAATTTGCCTTCCACGAGTTGGTGAATAAAGTCTCCTAAGGCACGAGAACCGCTGGCGGAAATAAGTCCGACTCTGAGGGGAAAGCTTGGGAATGGCCGCTGCTTATTGATCTGATCAAGGCCTTTGGTGCGCAGCTCGCGAAGGAGTTTTTCACGATTTAAGGCCAAGTCGCCCTTGGTAAATTCTAAGTCAATGTCTTGAACCGAGAGACTGAGCGAGGCTCTTCCTTTATAGACGCTGACCGAGGCTAAGACTTTTATTTTTAGGCCATCTTTAAGAATTTCCATGAGAGGATCTCGGC
>CAXNGG010000066.1:0-8462 GCA_964201885.1 Oligoflexales bacterium | reverse complement strand
GTGAGGATGGAGCCGCCCTCAAAGGAATACACCGTATCGCACCACTTGCAGCGGAGAGGGCATCCTGCAAGCCTAACAAATGTACAAGGAACTCCGGTTAAAGATGACTCTCCTTGAATACTCTGATAAATCTCTATAACTTTTAAAGTGTCTTTGTTCAATTTTAGGGCTCTATATAGGTTTCAATTATGAATGCAGCGAATCAAAAATCAGTAGAATGGACCTCACTATCACTTGCACAAAATGCCTGGCATTCTTTGTGGGAAGACCGCAAAACCGTTTTATATATTAGCTTTTTTGGACTGTTTTTGCCACAGATAGTCATCCACCTGGTGGGAGCGGAAGGCGGCTTGCGGATTCTTTCTCAAGCCGCTAACATTACAGCTGTTTTAGACGCCGACCGGACCCAAGTGTTGCCGCAGCTTGCCGCCCCCCTGGAGTCCCTGTTCTCCCAGTCTCTAGGGATTGGGCTGCTTCTCTGGCCCGTTTTTGTCTTCGCTTGTCTTTCTTTGGTCCATCTAGCCCTTCAAAAATCAGCCCCCTGGAAAGAGCGTTTGCGGGTATTGCCGTCGGCCATGATCTTTTCAGCTTTGTTTGCTCTAGCTTTATTTTTGACCCAATCACTCTTTCTGATTCAATTTGCGATTAAAGTATTAGCCTCGGTGGCCCCCGTTCTCATGGTCTCTGAGGCACTCGGGGCCTTTTCAGCTTTTGGAAGGTCTCTGATTACCAAATACTTAAAAGATGCCACCCAGACAGGAGTCGGACTTTTTTTTAATTTAGCGACACCCCACGCCTTAATTTCCATTTGTTATGATTTGATCAGCACCACATCAAACTACTGGGCAGAAAACACGGTGCATTTAGGTGGAGCTTGGAGCTCGCCAGGATTTATGGCTATGTTGATCAGGGCTGCTTTTTTTTCCCTCTATCTGCCCTATTCCTTATACTTAGCGGCGACCGTTTATCAAAAGGCCAGAAAAAGGCTATCGATCATCACTTAATCACGACCGCGATTTAAAATCCATGGCAAGTGGTTTTGATCGACTTCAGCAAGTTCCTCTTTAAGGAGCTCTAAAAGACTGCTTTTTAGGTTTTGGGTTAATGCCAGCTCAAGATCTCCGGGAGTAAGTCCTATAACATACTCATTTAGACCAGCAATAAAATCACGATGGGTTTTGCCTTTACGATAGTCGGGCTCTCTACTGGGATGTTTTAACAGCCTTTCTATGAGATCGATTCTGGATTCCACTAGAATGGAAGCTTGATAAAGCAGATACCCCTTCGATCGAAAAAGACTGGTTCCAGCTATTTTCTTGTCGCCAATAGCTAAATCACTGATGCCACGCTCTTTGATGTCCATGAGTCCATATTTCTTTTGAATCGTCGCGGAAATACTTTTATTGATTAAACTAAAATAGACATCATTTTTAAAAGGCTGCTGCATCCAGGCCCCAAAAGACACTACGACGCATCCTGAATGCAGAACAACAGTACCGCCGCCGCCTGCCCGTTTTAGAACCTCGACCCCTTCTTGAGCACAGAGGTCAAAATGACACTCTTTTTCAGCCTCATTGCTTCGGCCAAGTACTACTGAATTGGTTTCTGGTACCCAGCATTTTAAAAAAAAGCTCTTAGCAGCTTCCTTAAAAATGATCTCATCTATTTTCATTAACGGATCTCCCGGGCCTTGGCCCTAAAGTGATTTTTCAATGTGATGTGTTTGAAACTATGGTCGAGCAGTCCTTCAAATCTGTGAGGGACTTGATCTGCTTTATAGACTCTATAAATGCGTCTAAGCGCGAAAAGCAAGCAAACTTTTGCTCAATTTCTATTTGGCGACCTAAATAAGTTTTTGAAGCAAGAACCCGGGCATTATTCCAATTGCTAGGATCTAAGGCGGCGTATCGTGCCTGATCTGCCTTGAGCTGATTTACATGGGTCTTAAAGGTTTCTTCTTTTTTGAGTTTCATCTCTTGGGGGGCCAAGTCTTTTTGTCCATATAGAAGGCGGAGATCGCTTTCCAAAGAAACAAGCCACTGACTGGATTGATTTAAAAACAAGCGGGATTTTAAATAAGAATTAAGCCCAACGCCTCTTTTTTTAAGAAACGCTAAGGTTGCTTTTTCGGCAATAAACTCGGCCATGTTTTCATTAAGGTCAACTCCCCCTGGAATCCAGAAGGTTCTATGGGTGAGCTCATGGAAAAGCAGGTGTGCTAACTCAGGCGGCTCTAACTCAAGCATACTCGGAAATAAAGGGTCTGGAAACCAACCAAGTGAAGAAAATCCCGCAACACGGCTCAAATTTATATCTAAACCTTTTTTTTGAAGTTCGCGAGCTTCCTCATCACGCTCTTCGCGATCATAGAATCCTTTATACGGCACTTCACCGACAATGGGAAACCACCAGGTATAGCTCTTAAGTTCGTAGGGATAGGCGGCGGATAGCGACCAAGCGACCACATTATCTTTAGGAAACACCACATGTCGATAGGAGCTACCCACATTTAAGCCCAAAGCCTGAGCTTCCCTCAAAATATCCCTAATCCCATCCTTAGTAACCTGACTAACACTTGCAACATCTTCAAGGGGCTCACGGCCCAGAAAGAGCTTTGTTTGTCGAAAGGCTTGCCGCGTCACATAGCAACCTGAAATAGATAGGGATGCCAAAAGAAGGGCCCATCTTGATTTTGTCTTCATAGAAGTCTTTCGGTGAGGGGCAACCCATAGAACCCGGTGTCAAAAAGCCTGTCACAAGTATAACAAGATCGTCAGCCGTTACCAGGGCTCCGCTAAATAACTCAACAATATCAAATAACTGCGCATTATTGCTTGTGGCCTTCTTCTTGCTCTAGAGAGGCATGGCATCCCTTTAGGGGTGTTTTGACAACGATCTCAAATAGGGAAACCATCATGCCTCCCCTCAAGCTCGACATGATACACCACGAAACCACGCTGACAGATCGACTCGTCTTCTGTTGGGAATTCTTCAATAGATTTTTCATTAGATTTTTCATTAGAAGTGCATTCGTCTTAATATTCGTCCTATCGCTTACTTCAAACCTCGCTCTCTCTGAAAGTCTTATCTTAGACGTTAAAAATAGCAGTGAACGTAAACTCGTAGCCTTAGAGCCAGCCAACCCACAGCCTAGTTTTGAATATAAATTTTTGTCTTGGGGTAGTGGTTTTATGACTCGTCTTACAAGAAAGCAAACGTCAGATAGCCCGACATTGGCTAAGCTTGCAAACGACTGGGCCGAGCCCAACGAAGGGCAAGTGAGATATTCTCTAGGAATTAAAATGACCATGCCCAAAGAGCCTTCAAAAGACTCTCGGCAACTTTATAGCTACCTATTAAGCTCGAGCTCTGGATTAATGGTGGAAGACCTCAACCAAAGACTTCCCATTTTAAGAATGTTTAGTTCAGGCCTCAATCTTTCTGTAGATTTGATGAACCCATTTGGAGAGGAGACTCTCCCGGTCACCCAAACCACATTTAGTTATGTATTGGAGGATAAAAAAGGTAGCCAAGACTTGATGCTGGTGCCTTTGGTTGTCTATAGAGCGCCCGAAGCCCCCAAAGCATCAAGCCCCTCCAGCTTACCTACGTGGAAGTTTAAAGGACTGCTTAAACCAAGTTTTGGTTCTGGACCAGGACTCACGATTGCACTCAATGAAGCCACGGGATTCTATCAGCTAGAAAAAAGCCTGGTGGGCGGTACTACTTTTAATCAAAAACTCTCCATACCCATCCCCCAGAATCGTATCACCACTACTTTTGTTGGAAGCAAAGCCCAAATGACCGAAATAAATCCCATTTATTTTCAAAGTGGTCGCACGTTAAAATTTCAGTACTTTCATATTGAGAAGAAAAATAGCGTCATATTTGCCAAAAACTTTAATGGTGGAAAAGTTGAATTTGTGACGACCTATACAAACCAATTTAGCTCACTTAAATCTGCGACCTTGGGTTATACAAGTCAAATTTGATGCCAGTCTTTATAATCAAATCTCTGGACGGGATCCAAGGTCTGTTCCAATAGATGGGCTGGAATCCACGCCTCGGGTTCATGGGTGCGCGTATCTCTGAATTCGCCAAAAGACTTCGTAATTTCATCGCCAATCTTCTCGCATAGGGATCGGTAGGACGTGTATTTCCCTCCATAGATCGTGATGAAATACCCGCGACCTGAGTAATGATATCCGAGAGCGTGCTCTCTCGACGTAGAAGAAATGCTCTGGCCTTGATCGACGGCAAGCCATCTTAAGCCAGAAAAAGTTTGGATGATGTTTTCTTTTTTAAGCTTAGGATCCAGATACTCATTGCAACCATTTAAGAGGTAGTCAATTTCTTCTTCAGTAATCTTGACATCATTAGGGGCTTCAGACCATAGCTTTTCGGTCGTTCCTAAAAGAGTAAACCCTTGCCAAGGAATTAAAAAGAAAATGCGTCCATCTTTAGGTGACTCTAGAAATAGCCCTGACTTTAATCCCATATCTGGAAAAATCAGATGGGAGCCTTGATTGTTAATGGCACGATGGGTCGGAATGAGATTGCTTTGACTCAGAACTTCATGGGCCCAAGGCCCAGCTGCATTGATCACCACCAGAGCTTTGAGATGCTGCTGCTTTCCCAATTCATCTGTATAATCCACGATCCAGCCATCTTGATCTTTATTCACGCTCGTGACCGTAGCCCCTTCGACGAGCTCACCCCCAAGAAACCTCCCGGAGGCCGCCACCCGACGGACAAGTGCTAGGTCATCCATTTGACCATCATAAAAACTAAAAGCACAGTTAATTTTTTCGGTATTTAGGCAGGGAATTTTGGCTTTTGCGTCGGCTGTGCTTAATCCCTTATGTCTTTCTAGATGATAACTACCAGCTAAGGCATCATAGAGACTCAGACCCGCTTTAATCATCAAACGATTTCTTCCACCTTTTTTAAGGATGGGTAACACAAGTTCAATAGGCTTTACAATGTCTGGAACGATATCCATAAGCGTTTTGCGCTCTTTTAAGGACTCTCTCACCATTCCAAACTGACTGATGCGCTGTAAGTATCTTAATCCGCCATGGACCAACTTAGTCGACCGAGAACTCGTTCCCATACCGATGCGGTCCTTTTCCAGAAGGATCACATCCTTCCACCCCCTAGACGTCAAATCATGGAGAATGCCTGCCCCATGAATCCCCCCACCAATAATGGCAACTCTTACCCTTTTAAATTCTTTTTGCATATTAATTGCTCACCACTGTAGTTTCTTGACGAGATTTTCCCAAACTTATACGACATTGAGATTATACTGCTATAATAGTAACTCACCAACATTGCGGGTCCCTATGGCAGATAAAGAACAAACAAATGACCAGATTGATCGTCGCACCCGGTACACCTCACATGCCCTAATCGAGGTGAGAAGGTGGCGTTTTTGGCCCTTTGGGGTTACTAGCGGCGTCTTACTCGATATGAGCATAGATGGCTTCAAACTCGAATTTACTTCAGAATATACCTGCAAGACCCTGGATCGTCTCTGGATCACCTTACCCCTTGGACCTCTTGGAATCATTGCCCCGATGCGGCTTTCCCTTCCGGTTGAGGTCCGTTGGTTTGACAGTCGGAGATATCGCATTGGGGGTGTCTATTTGGGCCTGACTTCAGATCAAAAAATTATAGTCCAAAAAGTTGTAAAATCGCTAAAAGAGCGCGGACTCGACAAAGTGTGACGATTACAACCTGGAGTTTCGAGCCAGAGTCCCTAAGAATTTGTCAACGTAGGCTCAAAAAATAAGTTGAATCTTTTGAGCCCAATAAGCCACGAGATCTCTACAAACCCAACGTTACTCTCGCCTCTTTAGAATCTGATTCCATCTATGGGGAGCCATAAAAAATTGCTTAAAGAACCAAAAAAGTAGGAAAATAGACTGGCTTGGACCCGCGGGCCCAAGAAAGTTCAGAAGGCCTTTATAAAATAACCGTTGGCAGGAGCAGTATCAATGTCAGTAACCAAATATCGAGACAAAACCCCTCAAGGCAATCGAAAACCCGTAATCATTGATGGTGCCAGGAGCCCTTTTGTAAAGTCGTTTGGGGTTTTTGAAGACTCTGACTCCCTAGAGCTTTTTTCTCGAGTGGTGGACGGACTTTTAAGGAAAGTCGCTCTTGATGCCCAGCAAATCGACGAGATCATTGCCGGTGTTGTGATACCACAAACTAAGAATCCAAACGTCGCAAGAGACACCATCCTCAATTTGGGACTTCCGAGGCACATTCATGGATCAACTCTGAACCGCGCTTGTACTTCAAGTTTGCAAGCTATAGCAGATGCCGCAAAGACGATTTCCTTTGGTCACCCAAGCTTTATCATCGCTGGGGGAATAGAGGTACTTTCCGATGTGCCGATTGTATATTCCAGAGAGGCCCGAAAGTTTTTAGTCAAGCTCTCTAAAGCCAAATCTACGGCCGCGAAGCTTGAAATCATCGGAAAGTTTTCAGCTAAAGCTTGGCTCCCAAAATCTCCTGAGCTTACAGAACCCATGACCGGCCTCACCATGGGTGAGCATGCTGAAATCATGGCCAAGCTCAACCACATATCCCGGCGCGACCAAGATCAATTTGCTGTTATGTCCCACCAAAAAGCGTCCAAAGCTCAAGATGCCGGTTATCTGGCGCAAGAAATCATTCCCATTTGGCCGGGACCGAAATTTGAAGTTTGTATAGATTCCGATAATATCATTAGAAAAGACACCAATATTGAAGGCATTTCCAATCTAAAACCAGTATTCGATAGAAAGTACGGCACCCTAACTGCGGCAAACTCCTCGCCATTAACCGATGGCTCTGCGGCAGTGTTGGTTGCCGATGAAGAAGTGGCTCTAAGGTTAGGACTAAAGCCAAAAGCCAGAATCCTTGATTTTGATTTTGTGGGCGTAGATCCTTCGGATCAACTTTTGATAGGACCTGCTATAACTATTCCAAGAATATTGAACCGAAATCAATTGACCCTCGACGATATTGACCGATTTGAAATCCATGAGGCTTTTGCGGCACAGGTTTTAAGCTGTCTTAGATCGCTAGAGTCCAAAGATTTCGCAGAAAAATGGTTCGGACATTCCAAAGCCTTCGGTTCGGTGCCTGAGGAAAAACTCAATGTTAATGGTGGGGCCCTAGCCATCGGACATCCTTTTGGTGCCACAGGAGCTCGCCTAGTTACGTCTTTAACCTATGAGTTAGAACGCAGCAAAAAAAGACTGGGCTTAATTGCTATTTGTGCCGCTGGGGGCATGGCCGCAAGTATCCTTATTGAAAGAATTGAGGCATAACCATGAACAGACACTTCCACTTAGAAATCACTAGCAAAAAAGTTGCCGTTTTAACGTTTAAAAATATCACTTTAGAGATGAATGTTTTAAGTGAAGAGGTTTTGAAGGAACTCGACGGTTTTTTAGATGATTTCAAAGGAAACAAGGAAATTAAAGGACTCGTCATAATCAGTGGTCGAGCTGATCAATTTATCGTCGGGGCTAGCATCGAAGAGATTTCCTACTTTACTTCAGCAAACCAAGCGGCTAACGGTGCGACCTCTATGCAATCCATTTATAATAAAATAGACGCCCTTGGCATTCCCACCGTTGCCGCCATCCATGGAAACTGCCTAGGAGGTGGTCTGGAAATGTCTTTGGCGTGCAAGTGGCGGGTCGTCACTACAGAGCCTAATACCCAATTAGCGTTGCCCGAAATTCAGCTAGGCCTGATTCCTGGCGCCGGAGGGACCCAAAGGCTTCCAAGACTCATCGGCATTCAAGCAGCACTTGATATGATTTTGACAGGACGACGTTTAAATGGAGCTAAAGCGCTAAAATGCGGCCTAGCGGATGCGTTGGTGCCGCGGGACCTTCTTCTTTCGACAGCGATCGAGTTTGCGACTAAAAAAAGAACCTCAGAAAACAAATCTCCCAGTAGAGGGTTTGGACAAGATCTTACCCGTTGGGCCTTGGAAGGTAATCCCATCGGTCGTAGCACCATGTATAGCGCTGCAAAAAAGAATGTCGATGCGAAAACAAAGGGGCATTATCCAGCCGCCTATAAAGCCTTAACTGCTGTATTTGAAGGTTTCGATAAGTCCTTAACGGAAGGCTTAAAGCTTGAGGCAAGTCTCTTTGGAGAGCTCGCCATGACCCAAGTGAGCCAAAGCCTGATCCACCTCTTTCATGCGACTACAGCCCTTAAAAAGAATCCGTATCGAAAAGAGCGGGATGCCAGATTTGGGGATCGACCGGTGTCTAAGGTCGGCGTCATCGGAGCGGGGTTCATGGGTGCTGGGATTGCCACCGTGTGCGCAGATAAAAACCTTAAAGTACTCATTTCAGATCCAAGTAAAGAGTCGATTGCTAAGGGACTAAAATCAGCTAGAACCTTTTTTGGTAAAAAGCTCGATCAAAAAAGGATCAAGACTTTTG
>CAXNGG010000065.1:0-8474 GCA_964201885.1 Oligoflexales bacterium | reverse complement strand
TGACTTTGGTTTCGCTCACGGGAATTATCATGTATTGCAAAGGAAGCATTTGGAATTTTGCGATGTCCATGGGACTCGGAGTTATTTCTGCGACCTTAACTTCGACCTTCGTGGCTCCATGGGCAATCGTACTTATGGAAAAATATAGAATAGCCCGATCGAATGCAGCTCAAGTTCCTAAAACAACCTAGGATTCCCTTGTAACTTTTAAATTTATGAAAAGGACCTTTTGCGAGGTCCTTTTTTAATAATGTGAATTTTGCTAAGGAAGCCTTCCTAACTTGCCGATGGCTCGAGAGAAACTCCTAGGAGATTGTATGAGTCAGAAATCGAAAGTTTTACTTTTGTTTGTAGCGCTAAATCTATCTCAGCTGGCAAAAGCTGGGATTATATTTGAACCCTATTTAAGCATTGCTTCCACGAAAAGCCTCAAGCCAAATCGAGCGAAAGGAACGGAGTCCGAAACGATTTCAGAGAGAAAGGAAGGGGGGTTAAAGGCTGGTATCAAGCTAGGCTCGTTTTTTTCCCTCTATGGTGCTGTAGGCCAATCTAAACAAACAACCACAACCACTCAAAGTCAGATTGTAGATCAGTTTGGTCAAATCGATTTTGAGAAGGATTTAGATACTAGAACTTCAGGTAAGGAAACAAAGCTCCTTGAAACCCAAAATAAAGCCAAGGTAGGCCTGGATATAAATCCAAGTTTTTGGATCTTTATCGTAAGAACCACCGTGGGTGTAGCGGCAACTCAACGTTTAGTTAAGGCTTATGAGGAAGATGTTCTGTTAAAAAATATCAACCCTGAGCCAACTTACAAACCTTTTGCGGGAGCAGGTTTAGGCGTTAGACTAGGGCCGAAAATGTTTGCCTTAGCTCAATACAACTTCAATTTTTATATGTTTCCTAAAAAGGAGCCATTTGAAAGAGAGGTTAATATTAGCTACGGAATCTCTCTTTAAAAGAGAGGTGCCGGGACTAAAACAGTTCTATCTAAGGCCGTGCTGTCTACAGCAGTTCCATGTCAGTAAGGCCACCAACTGTAAAGTGCTCTACAGCAGCCATATCTAGGGATGGTTGGACGCCGTTTCTGAGCCCATTAGTTTTAAAGGTATCGCGGTAAGTGGAGCATGTGAAATAGTCAAATTTTTCGCTAAATGGAAAATTAGAACATTCTGTGGCAGTGCCTTCAGGCAGTCTTGGCAGCCGTTCTTGATTCTGAGCTGGTCTCCCTCGGCCTCTAGGCTTCATTTTGATGACATCTGGATCCTGAGTTCTTTTCATGAGAAGCCCGCATAGATCTTTAAATTCTAAAGTTTGCGTCCCTGCTGAAAACTGTCCCTCGCGCACATGGTGCGGACACTTGATGCAACCCATCCTGAATTCTCCTTTCGTGGATATCCGCATGTTTTAAATGCGAAGCCGCCAGCCGTGGCAGCTAATTTGGATTTCCTTACTCCACCTGAAATAGATAAAGTACTGAGTAAATATTAATTTATGTGCTTGATAAAAATCATATTAGCAGGCCTTTTTTATTACGCAAGTAAAAAATTCGCTTAGTCATTGATTTTTTTGGGAAAAGGATTTTAGGTGATTGACTAAAAACGGTGCATTTGATAAATCTTACAGGGAATTGGCAATTATTTTAGGAGGCTTTAGTGGCCTGGAACAGCATACAAAAGGCACCTCTCAACAAAAGTCAGAAATTGGGGGCACCAGATGGCCTTTGGCTTAAGTGTAACAACTGCAAAGGGGTCATTTACAGAAAAGACTTTGAAGCCAATCAGTGCGTATGCACTCTTTGTGAGTATCACTATCCCATTGCTGCTTTGACACGTCTTAAATTCTTTTTGGATCCTGATTCTTTCGTGGAGTTGGATGCCAATCTCGTCAGTACTGATCCTTTAAGTTTTAGCGACACCAAGCCATATAAAGACAGATTAAAAGCTACCCAGAAACATTTGGGAATCAATGATGCTTTAATTTCTGGAGAGGGCGTTTTAGAGGGAATTCCGGTTCAAGTAGCTGCCATGGACTTTAGATTTATGGGCGGCTCTATGGGAGCGGTTGTAGGTGAAAAGATTGCAAGGTCTTTTGCTCGTGCTGTTACTAAGAATCAGCCAGCCATTATTTTTTCAAGTTCAGGTGGCGCAAGGATGCAAGAAGGTATTGTTTCCTTAATGCAGATGGCCAAGACTTGCGCGGCATTATCCTTAATGCGAGATAAAGGTGTGCCGATGATTTCGGTGATGACCCACCCCACCACTGGCGGTGTTGCCGCCAGTTATGCCATGCTCGGGGATGTCAATGTTGCAGAGCCAGGGGCGCTCATCGGGTTTGCGGGGCCTCGCGTGATTAGGCAGACCATTGGACAAGAGCTTCCCGAAGGATTTCAGCGATCTGAATTTCTAATGGAGCACGGCATGTTGGATTTGATTTTACATCGGGATTCCATGCGCGGAAAGATAAGCCAAATTCTTAGGATGATCAGCAATAAACACTCTTGACTAGAGCTTCGGCTGAGTCGCTATTTTAGAAGATAGAATTTTGACAGACCATCAATTTTTGGAAAAGATTTTCTCTAAACAGCCGTCCCAAATCTTACTGGGACTGGACCGCATGCAGGCTGCCTATGAGTTTCTAGGCAGTCCGTCGTCTACGATTCCAGTGATGTTGATTGGGGGGACAAATGGCAAGGGCAGCACTGCTGCCGTAGCGTCCATTGCTCTGAGTAATAAAGGGTTTAGGGTAGGGCTCTACACATCGCCACATCTTTTGTCTTTTGCAGAACGAATGGCGGTGTCTGACCATAAGACGACGATGGATGAGCTCATATCTATTTACGCCGTCCTAGAAGCCAAATTGCAGCCACTTAATTGGGATCAGCTGACTTTTTTTGAAGCGACGACCCTTCTGGCTCTGTCCTATTTTGAAGCCAAGAGTTGCGATATTTTAGTCATCGAGGTAGGGCTTGGGGGACGCCTGGATGCTACTAATATCTTATCGCCCTTAGTGTCTATTGTTACATCCATCGATTTAGACCATATGGAGTGGCTTGGGCCAACCTTAGAGCATATAGCGAAGGAAAAACTGGGAATCGCGCGCCCCCATCGACCTTTGCTTTTGGGAGAAGGATTTTCCGTTCATGGATTAGACCATTTGGCTGAGGCGACTGGAGCTCAAATCCACCATGCTTTGCGCCAGCGTGCTCCTAGTGCTCTTGCCCCTTGGATAGAAACGCGAGGCGATACGTTTTCCGCCAACGCGAGGCTTGGACTTCAGGGAACGGAGCTTATGCTTAAGGCTATGGGACTTCCTTCGAAGGCAGATGGGGAATTGGGTAGCTTTTTACCTCCGAGTTTGGCGGGGAGAACTACGGAGATACTCTTTGATGAGTCGTCCTTATTTTGTGACATTTCCCATAATCCAGCCGGCATTAAGGCTTTGAAATTTGAATTCGTTCGACGCTATGGCGCCAAGCGAGTTCCCGTTTTTGTTTCCGTTTTGCGGGATAAAGATGTCGGGGGAATTTTAGATGAGTTTGCTAGTTTTCATGAACCCCTGGTTTTTTTTAGAACAGCTTCTCCGAGGTCCATAAAATCAAAATCAGAACTTTCTTCTTTGTGGGGAGGTCAGATTGAGTGGTATGATAGTTTCCAAGATCTTTGGAATATTTGGAGTGTTAGGCTAAGTGGCCGAGGATCAGCGATTATTGGCGGATCATTTACTGCGGTTGCGGCGGCAATGGAGTTTTTTGGTGCAAAAGATATTTATGACATTGACTTTCCTACTATGGAGTTCAAGTCTTTTTGGAGACAATCTTAAAAAGACCTTCTATTTTGATGCCGATTCAACGTCTTTTACAAAAGATTCAAAAATCAAAATATTTGAGGGAAATGTCGTAGCCATTGCGCCAGGGACTTTGATTTCTGCGGACAAAATCACCCACAATAGTGAAACCGGCCATATCAATGCCAGTGGGCACACCATCTTAATTTCCGGAGACCAGGTTTTTGTCGGGGAAGATTTAGATTTTGAGATGGAGTCTCAAAACATTACGATTAAAAATGCTATTTTGGTTGCTAAGGAAGTCAACTACACAAGAAAAATAGTCGATGACCTGTTAGGTCTGACGTTTAATGAAATAGAGTTTGAGGCCGCTCGCGCTAAGAAGTTGGGTGATTTAGAAACGGAACGTCGACATTTTATGGACGACTATAGTCGGCTAGGGGCAGAGGAGAAGTCGCAAACCTTTCGAGTTGAAGCCTATATAAAGATACTTTCCCAAATAGACTCGGTATCCACTCAGCCAAATCCTTGGATTGTAAATAGACCACCGGGTCAAAGAAAAGTTTTTTTGCGCCGAAGGGAGCTTTGGGATAAAGCGAAACAAGAGCAAAATCTCTCGGGCGGTGAAGCTGTAGGATATTTTAGGCTTTCGGGAGCTACCATTACCCGACGACAAGGGAACGATTACTCCTCTCAAGCCGTTTCTTGGAGTCCCTGTCGTTGTGAAGAGGGAGAGAGTCCGGCGTGGTCCATTCAGTCTGGAAACGTAGAAGCTCAGATGCAAGGTTATCTAGATTTTTACAATCCGGTGATTAAGATCGGGGGCATTCCCATACTTTATGCGCCCTTTTTAAGGCTTCCCCTTAAAAACACTCCCCAATCAGGTTTTCTGGTGCCGTCTCTGGCCTCTCAAACGTCTACTGGATTTGTGGTTGGGCTACCTGCTTATATGCGGTTTTCAGAGCAAAGTGATATAGCTTTTAGTCCAGAACTTTTAGAAAAGCGTGGATTTAGGTTAGGGGTGGAGTCTGAGTATCGCTATTCAGAAAGCTTTAAATTTAATTTTGAAGGTGAAGGTATACGAGACCGCATCTGGTTAAAGGAAGCTGGAGGTCGAACGGAAGAAAGAGCTCTTTATCGCCAAGGCTTAAATGCAGCGGTCTTGAAAAGCTCTGATGATGTGATCACACCAGGGAGCCCAGACGAACAGTTTGGGCGCCTGAGCAATCGTTCCTATTGGGAGGGACAGCGTCAAAAAGGTGCCTGTGCTATCTATCCATCCCTTGCCGAAGCGAAGGAATGCTTAGAAAAAGAGTTGAGCAGTTCACTTGGGACTCCAGAAAATGAATGGCGAGGTAAGGCGGTTTGGGGGGCTACTCGCTATTTAACTCCCAGATTGTCTTTTGTGACAAATGGGGAGATCTTTTCGGACCATCGATATCTAGAGGATTTAGAGGTTTCTAAGGGGTTCGCAGAGGCCGTTGCTGGTGTTCCCTTTCGAAGTTTTGCCACCTCCCGTTATCGCTTAAACTTAGACCAGCAAAACTTCTATTTCAGCCTTTTTGGGAGTTACAGTGACCATCAATTAGGTGGGGGACTTTGGACGGGCAAGCAAACCCCCATAGCCGCAAAATATAGAAGCCGCTATTACAGCCTTGGAAACTCCGGCGTCTATGCCTCGGCAGCCCTTGAAAGTCGACTGATTTACGATAGAGACGCCAGGGAGTTAGTAGATAAGACGGATTTGCTCGGTGGGGGACGACGGGATGTCTATCAGGTAAATACCATTGCCCCTTTAAACATCATTGATGAGCTCCAAACCTCATTGTTTTTAGATTTGGAAGGTCGCTCATTTCTGCATGCCGATCTTCCTGAAAAAACATCTCAAATTAAAATGGCTAAATTTGGTATTTTGTCGAGGCTTCCCATAAAAGGTCACGCAGTGATCGGTGATAAAATATCGAAACATGATTTTACTTTAAATACGAGTTTGTCCATTAGGCCCTATGCGGAGCGACAAGGGATCTATGGGGAGCTGTTCGATTATACGGACAAAAACACAGGACAAATGGCAAAAGCGACGGATCGCTGGACTTGGTTTGCCTCAGATTTAGGGGTGGAGTCGGCTAACCTTCTGATCCCGACGGATGATGTCTTAACGAAACAAGAAAAAATTAATTTCGAGTCCATAAATTTTTGGAGTTTTTTCACAAAAACTCTGGATCGCGAGTTTAAGCACTCCCATGCCAAAAGTATTGAGGAGAGAGCTAAGGCGGATTTACAAGGCTGGGGCGATGCAGAATCTAAGAATGGCGAAGAGGCCTTACCCTTTAACCTGTCTCTGGTCAATCGGGTGAGTTATGACCGCGTCAAAGCCAGAAAGAGAGAGGAATTGCAAGCTACAGTAGAAGCACTTCGCAAGGCAAATGCCGAGATTACAAACAAAGGTCAGTCACCTATCAATGTTCCTGATTTGCCGGAACCCTGGTCAGAGCTTGTTACAGAGGCAGGCATGGGGGTTTATTCGATTGGTTTGTCCCATGTTTCCACATGGAATCTTTATCGAAATTTTCTGTCGAAATCGACTTATGGACTGAGCGTCAGTCCCTTTGCCAACACAAGTGTCTCTCTAGGTTACGAACTAGAAAAAAAACCTATTGTGGACAGCAACGGACGGTTTTCGGCCCTTGACACGAGGACGCGAAGTGTCGGCACTCAAGCGCTCATCATGAAACAGCTCAATGCGGTTTGGAAATATGCGAAAAAAATCACTCAAAACGAGCCAGATTTTAAATACGCCACCACCTTGGGTTTAGAGTACTTGTCGACGTCTGATTGCTGGGGCTTAAACCTTGTGAGAATCAAAGAGTTTGATAAAAACGAGAGAGAAGCCAGTTGGCGCCTGGAATTGAATGTCATCTTGCTCGGAGAAAAAAGAGCCCTTGCCAATATGGCCGGCGCCGTGCTCAAGGCCTGGGAAAGACCAAACTCTACGTTGAGATAAAGGCTTGAAGCCTATCCCTTCCCAAAAACGTTAGCGTTTTAAGATGTCGCGAACAATTTGGCCAGAAAGTTCTTTTGAGGCGTATTGGAAATTACTTTCAAAGGCTTCATCGGCTCTCTGAAAGCGCCCATTGGGCGTGCCGGCTATGTTGATGATGGAATAGGTGCGACTTAAAGGGTACATCCGGCTAAAGATCGCCTTTCCACTGGAGGTGCTGACAAGGTCGACGGCAATGCTCATTTGTATGACTTCTTTTCCAGCAAATTTAGAGGCGACGTTCAAACTTCTAAAACTGCGGTAATCCGCAGGCTCACTGCCTGGCTGGTACACTGGATCTGCAACGGCGGTTATGGTTTGGGGATCTACTTGGATGATCGAAGCACTCACCAAATGCGCCCTTAAATGGGCATCAGCCTGCTCCCGCGAGGTAAGCCGCAGCTTGCCGCTTTCTCCCACGGCCCGTTGGAGTTCATTCCAAAGAAGATCGTGGGGCAAGGATTTTGAGGCCGTATCATAGATGGCTTCCACGTAAATGCTCGAAACTCCTGGTGGAGCTTTGAGTTCTGAGTTGGCTAGGCGGTAGCTGCAGCTAGACTGAAGCACTAAAATTAGCGAAAATAGGTGTGTGGAGTTAAAATTATTCAAGATCCATTACCCCCCTGAGGCTCTGCATGATTAGAAAAGGTTATAACACATCCGACGAACGCCAGCCAACAAAGGCCTTAGTTAAGTCCTACTTAGCGGCCGACCAAGATACCAAAACCTGGGAGTCCAATCAGCTCATCCGAAAGGTGTCCGATCAGGAAGGGACGGAATGGCAGATTAAAATACGGCGGGAAGAAGATTTCCTTACCCATAAGTCTCTTAAACCATTTGGGATAATGGTACACATGAGCTTGACTTATCAGGCGGAAGCCCATTCTTTAATAAAATGCGGTATTTTTTCTGAGCTCGAGGATGAGCGTCTTTTAGGACTTCTTGGAGAGACGATCGTGCCCATAGAGCTCAAGGCATTTTATCTGGAAGGCACTGAAAAATCAGACGTCGATCGGGAGATTCGCATCCGAGTCGAGACTCTGTCAAAAGAAATGCCCCTGAAATCTTTAAAAGATCTCAAGCGCAAGTTTGTCATCGACTGGATTGATCAAAGCCGCGGGTTTAGTAAAAAGTAAATTGGGTGTTGCCCAAGGTTTTATAAAAAGCTATGGATAGGAGTCGTTACTTTCGTTCCCCGAATTAGGGGCACTTTAATGGAGTCTAGAGACCTATGTTTCAGTTGGTTCCTGAGCTAATAGATGGCGCTGTAGTTTGTAATGTAGTCAAAACAGCGGAAAAAAATACTTTAGATTTAAGTGTTGAGCTTGCGCTTTGCTTGCATAATTGGATCAAGCAAACAGAACTTCCTTATTTGATTCTTGATCTTCAAGATGAAAAAGAAGTTTGTGAAGTTTTCTTGTCGGAAGTTCTTCAGCTTCGTCGACGCTTTAAAATTCCATTTCTTTTTGCAGGCGTCATGGAACGTCCTAGGAAAGTATTGGAAGCTTACGAATATAACAGAGAGTTTCCCATTTTTATTACACCTGAAGATGCCGTTCGGGCCATCAGGATGGAATACCCAGGTTTGACCGAACTGAAGTCGCAAAAAGTCACTTTAGGTAAGTCGATTTGGGAGCCCAAGGCCCCA
>CAXNGG010000064.1:0-8512 GCA_964201885.1 Oligoflexales bacterium | reverse complement strand
TCTGAAACTTGTGGACCGCCTAGGTGGGATCAAAGAAGCCATTAAGGAAGCCAAGCTGTTAGCAGGTTTAGATCAAGACAAACCCCTTCCTGTGGTTTCCCCTAATTCTGAATTTAATCTTACAGAGTGCCTTTTAGACAAAGAAGACTTAAGGGAGTGTTTTGCCAAAAACTCCCGAGCCTCTTTGGAATTCAAAGCTAAAATATCAGATATCTTTTTGCCTAGTGCGCTTCAAACAGCGCTATCGACTCTTAAGGCAAGGGAGCTAAGCAGCCTGTCGTCCCGATTGCTCTCAAAGTCTAGTCTGAATGGACCCAGCAAAAGCCCTATGATTGAAACCAAGCTTTATGGAGTGGAGTTAAAATAGCGGGTTAAAATAGCGGGTTACTTAAACCTGTAGAGTTTTTTCATAAGCCAAAGAGGTAAAGTTTTTTTGTCCAAGTTTTGCCAAAATGGCCGGATTTGAGATATACTTACGGAAACTAAATTTTAAATAGAGGTGATATGAGAAATATCTATTTACTACCGCTGGCTTTGGCGGCGCTTAGCTCTTGTAATCAAATAAAGAATGAAGAGCCGACGTCAGAGGAAGCTTCCAGCGGGAATCAGTCTTTTTTTACAGTGGACTCTGGTGTTGATACTTTCCTCAAAATTAAAATAGAAGTTGCCAATAAGTTGATGCCTGGCACTGGAAAGTGCAAGCTTAGTTCTAAGGGCAAGTATTTCGTGAAAGATCTTTCAGGTCCTGAAGATGGTTACTATAAAGTGACCCTAGCAAACACGATTCCGGGCTGTAAATTTGCGACGGGATTTGTTTTTGCTGAGCATGTAACTCCTTCCTCTCCCTCAGGCTATTGTCAAAAAAGTTGGGAAGAAGGCCAAATCATGGATTACACTACCTTTGATGCATACAGTAACAGGTCTTACGCGACTGCGGCCTATCCAGAATCTAAAACTCTTATGGGCAGTTCCGAGCACAAAGACCGCACCATGTGCGAGCGAGCCCGAGTTTTAAAGCAGTGCTTTGAAAAAGCAGTCGGTTCCAATGAGTCCTCCGCCATCAAATTTAGAAATTGGGCTAAGGCTCGTCGCATAAACCCCGTGTTAGCACTTATGGCAAAAGCCCAACAGGAAACGAAGCTGGGCAGAATGCACGATAATTGCAGCGGCGGAAATTGTAACGGAATCGGGATCGGGCAAATCATTAGCGCAAAAGATAGTTATGGAAATGACCTAAAAAATAGCGATCCTGCATGGCGTGGCATCACTCACAATATTTTAACCAATCTGTCTTATTCCGTTCGCGTGATTGCTTCAAAAACAGACATGTCCAATAGTCTATGGGATTTAGCCTATTATTACAATGGAAGTCCTGAACATCAAAACGCTTATGCCAGTAACGTGGTTAGCTTTTATGGCCAATTGCAAAAGTGCCCTTTATAGAAAGCCGCCTTGGAGTCTAAGGAGCGGACCTAAAAAAAATGAAGTGAATGACTCACTTCATTTTTTTTGTACTTCAAAATAATGACCAGCCCTAAACTCTCAGCTTAGGCTTCAGGAGCTGCTGCTACTACAGCTTTTTTGGCCTGTACTTTAATCAGCCCATGGGCGACTAAAACTTCTACCTTTTTTTCACCGTTGATGTAATTGCCGCCCTTACGCACTGCATAGCGCCCATCGCCGCGCTTTACTACTGTAAATCCGGGGGTGGGGTTACTCGCTTTGCCAGCTTTCTTCGTTGCCATTTAAAACTCCATGTTTAGAAAAGAATCAATGATGTATCTTTATTTTTAGAAGCCGTCAATATTTTCATTGGGATTCTCCCTAACCTCCTATAAAATTACCGTTTTCTTGCTGGGAGAAGAATCCATGGTTGAGGCCAAACGTGACGAAAATGTTTTAATCAGTATTGTGATGAATATTGTTTTGCCTTCCTTGGTTTTAACCAAAGGGTCTCCTTATCTAGGAGCTGATCGAGCTTTAGCCTTGGCCATCGCACTCCCTGTAGGCTACTTTGCTTGGGACTATTACACGCGACGGGAAACGAGTTTGATGTCTCTTTTAGGCTTAGCAAGCGTGCTTGCTTCGGGGGCTCTGGGGATGTTTCGAGCCACTGGTCTCTGGTTTGCGGTCAAAGAAGCCATGCTTCCTAGTGTACTAGGAATAGCGACCTTGATGTCTTTATCCTGGCGCAAGCCCCTTATTAATGCCTTCATCTATAGCGATATGATTTTTCATAAAGATAGAATTGAGCAAGCTCTCCAGGAAAAAGGCACAGGGAAAAGCTTTCTAGAGCTTTTAAAAACTGTAAATCTCATTGTGGCAGCATCTTTTGTATTAAGTGCCGTGTTGAATTTTTCCCTAGCCATGTGGCTTATTAAAAGTCAGCCGGGTACGGAAGCTTTTAATTCGGAGCTAGGAAAAATGAATGCCCTTTCGTTCCCCGTTATTGCGCTGCCCTCAATGTCGATCTTAGCTTTAGGACTCCTAAAACTTTCCGCTGGTCTGCAAAAACTCA
Source organism: Oligoflexales bacterium (assembly GCA_964201885.1). Taxonomy (GTDB): domain Bacteria; phylum Bdellovibrionota_B; class Oligoflexia; order Oligoflexales; family CAIMVM01; genus CAIMVM01. Next base: position 5,994 of record CAXNGG010000064.1, on the reverse strand, counting down.
CAGGACTTACCTCCGCCGAGCTGATGAAATCAAAGTAGTTGATCTTCTTTCCAGTGCAAACAACTGGATTCATCATCTTGGGTGAGCCTTCAAGGAACGCTTGAAGGTGCGAAGCCTTTATTTGGAATTGTACACAAGGTACATCGTAGGGCTCCGGCAGGATTAGTGGGCGATAGAGCTCCAAAAAGGTTTGCCAGAAGACGCGGATTTTCCGTTTTTCTTTTGTGGCTTTTCTTTTATGGCTCCTATTTGACCTGGTCTGTTCCGATGGGAACTTTTATAGACCTCTCTTTGTCATCAAATAGGTATCAAATTGTTACCATCTTCGTATTTTCTTGACGAAGCCTTCGTCTTTTCTTAGCGGATCCTTGGCGTTTTCAGCACGAATAGAGCCTATTTGGCGTACTTTTTCTAATTAAGATTGGCACTTAAATTGCTAAGTAGTTAGGAGAGTACCAAACCACTATATAGGAGAAACTTTATGAAACTCATGAAACAAGTGCTTGCGGCAAGTGTGTTGGCTTTTGTAGCAGCCACCTCCTCGGCTTCGATGGCAGTGGCCCAAGGATTGAACGTAGAGCAAAGAGATGCGGTCGGTGCCGTATTACATACGCTGTCCTCGATGATTCGGCAGGCCAAGATTGCGAGCGAGTATGGTGTCGTGTCGTCGGCCAGATCCATGCAAAGCACGACGCGAAGTGTGTTTATTGCTTTGGGAGAAGATGAAACAGGGCTCGCCCGTTCGGGAATCGAAAGCGCTCTTTATGGTCTTCGAAAAATCGAGCGAGAAGTGGGCCAAGCTGGAAACCTAACCCTCATGAGTCAAGCTAAAGAGCTTTCCAGAGAGTACTTCTATGCGAGGTCTCTGATTCTCGACTCAGCTGACGAACAGACTCTTGGGGTAAGTCTTTTGGTGGATACTTTTGTCAAGGTATCTACAGCACAATCTGGCTCCCTTCCTATGTCGCAAAAATGCCTTGTGCGGGCTGATTCCACTCTAGAGGGTGAGGATTTAGGCCGTGTAGATGGTCATATCAAGCTTCGTCTGGCTCAATCGATCCCTTCTTGTGCTATAGGGGAAGTTGGAAATGTGGTCTATATTTTTGCCCAACATGCCAGGTGATTCGGAAGTTTGTTCCTTGAAAGCAAGTAGAAACATCGTGATTTTTTTTCACGATGTTTTTTTATTTTAGAGGCCTTTCAGAAACGAGACTCTCGAAAGCAAAAACAGACAGCGAGAGTTTTCCTCTTGCTGTCTGTTTTTTAGCTTTGTCTTTTGGCCGGAGCCGCAATTCCAAAGCCTTCTTATTAGAATGATTTTAGTGCAAATCTTTAGCGTTAGCGCCGGTTCCGAGCCAGTGGCGCCATCCTTGCCAACCCGAAATCTTATAAACTCCATCTGGATGCGCAGGAACATCATCAGGCTTTCCGACGACTCCTTCTAGTTCACCTTTGATCCAAAGACGCCATTCTTTGCGGGATTTGATGCCTAGGGCATGTACAAATGCAAGCGCATCGCTGAACTCTTTAAAAGCGCGGCGGCGGCGGCGAGTTACTACCGGCTTTTCCGTAATGATGGAGGCAGATGTTTCTGTAGTTGCGTTTTCCATGTCTCTCAGTCCTTATAGTGTTCTGGTTGTTAGAGCTCCAAGCCCTGCGGTTGTGCACTTCCATATTACGGCTGCCTAACTTCTGCAAGTGTCTTTCTTTAGCCAGCCGATATTTCAGGGGAAATCGGCCGAAAAAATTGGTTAGCCAGTCAGCTTAGCTCTCTCGGGCCGCCTGTCTGGACGGCTAAACCTGCTTAGGTCTTAAGAAAAATGCCATGCTTGGGATTAACGATTGCCAGCGGAAAACAATTGAAGGTAAGGTAAGACTATGAAAAATAAAATGAAAAATAAACTTATTCCCAAATTTAGCGGCGTTTTTAAACTACTTTTTCTATTTGTAGTTTGCGAATGCCGTCCACCAGTTCCTTTTTCTCAAATTGTGATTCCTAAAGTTAGAGGTGGCCATGTGCCACGCACCGAGTCCTCTCAAACTCTTCGAAAAGTATTTACAGAGGGAGCCACTCTTTCCAGCTTGCTTCAAAGCGCAGGACTTTCGGGAGCAGAAGTACACCACATTAGCAGAGCGGCACGTGCTTTGGTGGACTTAAGCAAGATAAAGTCAAAGGCTCAACTCGAGTTCTTTTATCGAAGTCATGCGCCATGTTGCAGCTTTCAGTTTCTGGAAAAAATCACCCTGGAACTTGAGCAAGGCCGTTTGCTTGTCCTCACGCCGCAGCAACTAAAAGGTCCCTTGCAGGAGTTTTCTGCCAGGGGCTGGGTTGGGGAAATCCGTGAACTTCCCCAAGAGTCAAGGCTTGTGAGATTCTCGGCAGTTTTAGACAGCTCGAGTCTTTGGAAGTCAGCAGCCGATGCCGGCATAGATCCTGGGGCGATGAATGCTTTTGTCGAACTTTTCAGCTGGGACATAGATTTCAGCCGAGAGTTGCGGGAAGGTGCTTCCTTGAGTTTTATCATTGAAGAGAAGTTAATAGAAGGAAAACACTTTTCTTGGTCCTACTTAAGGGCAGCGGAATTTTTCACCGGCGACCGGCTTGTGCAGGTGGTTCGTTTTGATGGCGATAAAACCAACCCAGCGGGATACTTTCGACCCGATGGACAAAGTTTAAAGCGCATGTTTCTAAAATCACCCATTGAAGCGGCCCGAGTAACCAGTGGTTTTTCCATGGTGCGCTTTCATCCTATATTAAAAGTCAACCGCCCGCATATGGGAGTTGACTACGGCGCTCCAGAAGGCACGCCTATCCGCGCGATCGGCAGCGGCGTTGTAGAAACCGCAAGCTATCGAGAGGGGTCCGGGAATTATCTTCAGATAAAGCATAACGGGACCTATGAAACGGCTTATAAGCATCTAAGTGGTTTTGCCAAAAGCATAGTCCCTGGAGCAAAAGTTGAACAAGGAGACATCATAGGCTATGTGGGCTCTACCGGCTGGGCGACAGGGCCTCATCTTCACTTTGAACTTTACCGAAATGGAACTTACGTGGATCCTTTAAATGAAGTCTTTCCCTCTGCCTCCCCTCTGCCAGCAGAAGCTTTAGGGGCTTTTAAGAAGTCCTCCCAGTTTTGGCTTTCTCAGCTTCCAAAAAAGCAAGGTGGGAATGCCTTGGCTAAGCAATAGTAAATGACCTGTTTCAGTCCCATAAGCTTTGGGGCTGAAACAGTAAGTCGAAATCTTATGATTTGGGATGACAGCTTCAGCCCTGAAGTTCTTCCGAAGGTCATTCTAGCCTTATCACCAAAGCGATTTGTAAATTGTACCTTGATCTCTCCGGCTTTTAAATCGGGAGTAACAATCTCTGTATGTGACGACCTTACTCATCCAAAACCACCTCATAAGGAGGCACTCTCAATCAAATGTCCGCTTTAGCCAACTCTCGGGTTGATTAGCCCTTTTAGGTACATTTTTGAGCCGTTTAGCTAGGGTCTATTTGGGAGAAGATGAATTCCTACGGGGACCTAAGGCTGTTTTTTCACTTGCTCGCAGAACAGGATTTAAAAAGTCAAAGAGCAGGATTTAAAAAGTCAAAGAGCAGGATTTAAAAAGAAAGCAGAAGTTTAAAAAGCTAAGGGGGCTGCCCTTAGAGCTCAGCCCTACCCTTAATGACGTCCCTATAGCATTTTGTCTTATCGACAGTACAAACAAATGCCGTCAAAGTGTAATCAAAACTCGAGGGAGTCGGTGTTTTCCCACCAGCTTTACCAGCTCCTGATTTTTCTTTGCCTTGGGGGGTTTCCAAGGGGATTTTAAAGCCAGGAATCTTCAGATCAAAGTCTTTCTTCGTCAAGCTGAGGGTTTCAGGCGAGAGATGGCTGACATTTGTGAGTTTTACGGACCAAGGGGCATCAGGAGAAATAGCTAGGTCTTTGTTGGGCTCAATTTTAAAGACAAGATTTTCCTGGGAGCGTTCTATCGCTAAGGTAGAGTTAGCTCCTTTAGACACGACGCCTGCAAGAGCCTGAGACGTGGATATGGCAGCCAAGAAGTAAGGCGCTAGGAATTTCATAATACCTCTAATTTAATTTGCAATCTGTAAATTCAATGGTTTGGGAAACATCACCTTTTTGGTTATATAGGGTAAGTGTCACTTGGGTCAAACTTTTTACACCAACGCGCACCGCTAAGTCGTATTCGGGGAGCTCCCCCCAGTACTCCCGGTCCTGGAGAACCCCAAAATGCCTCAAAGGCCTGTCTTCCGTTAGGCCGATTTTATAGTAAGAGGGGCTGGTCCGACTTAAGGAAAGAGAGAACTTCTGGCCCTCTATTTTTCCTTTGGGGGGGAGTTGCTTAACACAACTCAAAGTTCTACCGGGCGATGCATTGAGGGAGCTAAGGGCGCTGAGGGCGCTGAGAGAGGCTTGGTCTCGTAAATATTGATTCCTATCCGGCACATTGCTAGCGCTCGTGACGCAGGCCCAGACAGGAAGGAGCAAAACAAAATTTTTAATCATGAAAGGTCTCTCTATTTGCAAGCTAGACGGACTCTAGTTGATATCATACCATGCTCATCTTGAATTAAGGGTAAGGTCTCAATTTATTAACTAGGAAGGTACTGACTTTATATTAGCAAAATAGCGCGATCATTCCTAGAGGCACCCGGGAGTTGCTTTAGGTGCTCGAGGTTCAGAAGGGCAAAAGTTAGCAGTTAGGGCAGAAAAAAGTATGGTCATCTGCCCTAAAATTGCCCCAAAGTTGCGGTCCTTGTGAGGTTTGATGCAGAGAGATTTCTATGCTTGAAATGAGTTTGTTCCGCATGGACTTGCCGGTATAATTAGGGATCTATAAAGTAAAAATTAGGGAAGAATTATGAAATGGCTTCTTTTATGGCTCCTCTTGTGGCTTTCAAGTGTGAACGTATGCCAAGTTGCAGCTGCCGCTGTAGTCGCAGAGTTTCGTCCACTTGGATTCGCTCTTAACCATGATTATGAAGGGGTTCGCGAAGTCATCAAAGACGACCGGGTAGCTGTGGTCGAAGAAAAAGATGGGCTTTTAAAGCTTAACATAGAGGGCCTTCATGTTTGTGGGGGGTGGCTTAAAGTTTCAGGAGATCGCTTTCTTTCCCTTCTTGGAGAGGTGCCAGACACTTGGAATAAGCCACTTTTGAATGCTGAAATCCCTGAGGGGGCGGCGGAAAAAGAAGTCTCAAAGATTTTTGCGGGTGTGGATCTTAACCCTTCAGAAGTTTGCTGGTCAGCGGCAGGAGCACAATTAGAAAGAAAAATAATAGGTCAATTTGAATATCAGGGTTCTTCTTACGGCTATGAGTATTATAGGGGGAAGTTAACTTACGCCCGAAGTGGGTTTGATATCACCGCCACGATCAAAGCCTATCCTTCGAGGATTAATCAAGGATCGCCTACCGACTACACAATGACCACTACGGAAGAGGGCTACCTCAGTGACTCAAGGTTGCAGGCGAGTAGTTATAGTCCATCCGGGACCATTCAGCGCTACAGCGAGTCCTCTAATGTTTTTGACAAGTCAGCGACAGTTTCTGATGTGGACTCATTTTACGACCAGGCGGCTAGCTTTCTCTACGGTGCCCGGCATTTTGACTTTTTAAAGAGTCAATATGCCTTTGAATATTACTCCAACACCCCTATCCAACTGATTGTTGGTGGAGTAGGCACAGAGCTCAATAACGCTCATTTTGATCCCTCCACTCAGCCAGGAGTAGGGGGGCGTATCATTATAGGCCAAGGGCAAGCTCCCTACCTTCAAAACCTCGGCAAAGATGAAGATGTGATCAGCCATGAAATAGGTCACTATCTGATCTTTAAATGGATCTATGATGTCTCGAGTGTGGACTCCAAGGTGCTACATGAGGGACTTGCCGACTTTTTTGTTTACGACCGCACCGCAGATACTTGTCTTGGCGAGTCGATTTGCCCAGGGGCCATTAAATGTGTGACGAACTCATGTTTA
>CAXNGG010000063.1:0-8566 GCA_964201885.1 Oligoflexales bacterium | reverse complement strand
CGTTCGTCGTCAAATTAACTCTCACGTTCTTACTATGTGCAATATCCAAAAGATCGATAATGTGAGGATGATTCAATGGCTCACCTAGAAGATGAGGCACCACTTCCTCAGTAACGTTCGCCACCTTACCCAATAAGGATTCAAATTCGCTGACAGACATCACTTTTTGAGATCGTTCTACTTCAGGGCAAAACGAGCACTTGAGATTGCAAATATTTGAAATTTCTATATTGATGCGCTTAAATTTGATGGCGGTCCTCACATTTCATGAACCCTTGGACGGCAGATTGTCCTAAAAATTTTTAGGTTCCTCCGCCTGCACGTTCTAGTGCAACTCAATGAAGATTAAAAGAAAAAAAATCATGTGAATACGTTAAGCACAAGGAGACTAGCAGTCAAAAAACAGCATAGATCCGGTAGCTTAAGCTAGAATAATCAATTGGCGCACAAAAGGAAGAGCACTGAATTTGGCCCCTCTTCTGATTGCTATGGCCCGCGGATCTTGGCGTAAATGGCTTTAGACCTCTGGGTAGAGGCCAAAACACCAAATCATCTGCCTTGCATAGATGGCTTCTCTAGACTTTGCCGGCAGCTAGGTCACTGTCCCGTGAAGACAGCGTGTCGATGCCCATTTTGCTATAGAATAATTCGTCGACAGTTTTTTTGATGAGGATCCACATGAGCTCTCGGTCAGAGCATTTTGAAAATATTCCAAGAGGAATTTGAAACCCGCCCTTATCTTTCCTCCCACCACCGTACCATTGGCCTTCTTTATCTTGTCCGAAAACATTTTTAAGCCATTTGTCCGGATCAAGTGTATGAGAGCGAGTCCTGAGGGAACCATCCACTGCAGAGTTACCCACAATTCCATAGACGACCACGGTTTCGATGCCTTCTCGGTGAAGCAGATAGTCAGCACATTGGCCGATGCCGTCTCTGTCTTCATCACGAACATAACCCACCCCAGCAAAAAGAAAGGTTTCTTTGATGTCTTTATGCTGAAGCGCAAGTTGAGTTAGGTCCATGGTTTTAGCTGGGATTGATTGTCTAGAAATCAAGCCTAGAAGATCTTTATCAACTTTTTTTGCCAAAAACTGACTCGCCATAAAGTCAATAGGTTGTGCATTTGTAAAGTCATCGGTATCCGTTCTAATACCGTGCATTAGGGCTGATGCTATTTTACCCTCTGCTTCCGTTTGACCGGTAAACTTGACTTCAGATGACATGAGATACTCACAATAGATTGCTGAAGTGGAACCTGCGTCTTCTCTTACATCAAGAAACTCTGACGTCACAAGGGGCAGCAACCTATGGTGATCGACAAAAACCAACAGCTTAAGATGTTCAGGAAGCTTAATGGGAAGTTCGGGGCTTTGAGCATCATTTACCGCAAAATACTGAAACGAACTGGCGTCAAACTTATCTGACCAGTGAATCATATCAATGTCTAATTTTTTGACTAAAGCGCGATTTTCATGATGAGAGATTTCATCAAAGTAGATGATTTGCGAAGAAATTTTGTAGTTTCCCGCTAGCCACTGCAATGCCAACGCCGAACCTATACTGTCTGGATCAGGATAGCCTTTAATGCAAATCAAAAGATTTTTACCGGAAGCTTGAGATAGCACTCTAAAGAGTTCTTCAGATCTTCGAATGCGCCGCTGATAACAATCCGAATCCTCGCCAGTCATAGGCAACAACTTTCGTGTTTCCAATTCATTAGGCATTATGGCACGCTCCAATGTTGTGTTTAAAGAGGTTGCTGTGTTGCGCTTTCTTGGTGCCACGGTATTGTCTCCAGGAAAGAGGTATAAATCTATCTCATTCTTAACTGTCGGCACTAGGCCTCCCTGGCTTTAAAAGCGAATAGTTTGGGAAATTTGTAAAGATCTCCAAAATAGAGCGTATTGTGGGAAACTCCCTAAATTCCAATACGGGTATATCCTCACTCCTTGCATTTTCTATCAATTTCTGAACTTTTGCCTCTTTTGTTAACGACTTGTCGATAGCCAGCACGAGGCCATTTTTTTTGAGATCTGCTAAGCTGCTGAGAGACTTTATGGCACTAGTTTGGTGCCACTTATGAATAAGCTCAATATAGAACCCATTTCCTTTGGACTCGACAAAGAAATCTGGAATGACAATACTGTTGCTGATGGTTAAAAAATTCGTGTTGTTTTTTATTTCGACACTGCCTTTTTGAAAAGGGTGATGACCGACTAAAGCTTTAAACTCTTCGGGAATATAGGCATCATGGGTCTCAGGGGCGCCAAAAAAAGCTTTGCCAGAACTTACTTCAAGCTTTAAAGACATCGACCTTACTTCGACCTCTGTATTCAATTTCCAGGAAGGTAAGTCAATGACATGGTTTACAAAGCTAGAGAGCCTTGATCCGTAGGCGATGTTATGAGATCCAAGAGCTAAAGGGCCTGAAATACGCAGACGGCTGACTTTTTCGCCAATATCTAGAGACTCTAAAATCAAACGATGGAATTTAGAAGCTCTTAGTAATTTTCTTGCCTCGGCTAAGTTTCCGGATATTTCAATATCAATGGCATTACTTGAAAGCATCAATCCTCTTAAAAGAGCGCGATTATAACTCCCGAGAATGCTGGGAGCCGTAATAGATTTTGGCATTGTAATTAGAGAGAAGTCAGGCAAATCTGCGTAGAGTGAGGCAGATATCTCTTCAAAGGGTTTTCCTAGCCGCTCGGCGATCATCGATTTAAACTTTTCTAAATCACCTTCGCAGTTCTTTCTTAGGTCTTCACTCAAAACCAAATAATCACGGCGTTTCTCTGAGAGATCATCTGGATCTTCTGAGGCGGAAGATTCTAGAAAGACCTTAAGCATTCCTTTGTAGTAGGGCAAAGTTGTGTCTGTTTCAAGATCTAAAGCTTCTTTAAAGTCTTCTATTGTACTTCCGGAAAGTCGCTCTCCGATATCGATCATGGTGCCAGCAAGGTCTCTTGCTTTAGCGAGATCTTCGTTTAAAAAAACAGGAAACGCCCTGTCATCCTTGATTCTTACCTTAACGAGGTCCTTGGTAAGCAGCATGTTGCCTTCTCCTTTCGTTGACACCGCGCTCTGCGGTGTCAGCCGCAATGATTTCATAGAGTCTGGCTCGCTTGCCTGGCCGTTGCCTTAAAATGCGACCAAGCCTTTGCACATGTTCACGAACGGACCCGGTGCCAGAAACGACCACACCTACGCTTGCCTCAGGGACATCGATACCTTCATTAAGCACTCGACTCGTCACTAGCACGCTCAATCTACCCTCTCTAAATTCCGTTAATAAATACTTTCTTTCAGCCGCCTTGGAGTGATGGGTAATCACTGGAAGAAGGAATTCTCTGCCAATCTTATAAGCCATTGCATTGTCATTTGTGAAGACGATGACTCTTTCTCCAGAGTGCTTGGACAAAATCTTCCAGATTTCCATAAGCTTGGCTTCTGAAGCGTTACATAAAGCTTTTTGCTCTCGATGAGCCCTAAGCGCCTGTTTGCCTTGAGGAGTGCGGGAGGCTACTTGAATAAATTTTTGCCAGCCACCTGGAGATCCGATTTGAACGCCACTTCGTCGTAAAAAACTTAAATATTTATCCCGAGCTGCATTATATTTGATCCACTCCTCGTCGGTCAGCGGAACTTCCACACTTACAACATCATAAGGAGCCAAATCCTTAGAAACCATTTCGGAGATTTCGCCTGAATAAACTTTTTTTCCGACACTTTCATAAACATAATCTTCAAATCCATCAGATCGCTCAATCGTTGCCGTCAGCCCGAGTCGAAAGGGCGCAATCGCAGCTTCGGCGATAATGCGATTCCCTGCCGCTGGCAAATGATGGCACTCATCAAACACGATCATCCCAAATAAGACACCCTTTGTTTCGATAATCATTCGAGCTGAGTCATAGGTGGCGACTGTAATGCGTTTTAAATTCTTATCGCCGCCACCGTAGGCTCCAATCTCTTCACCAAAGAAGCTTTCAAGGGTTGCCTGCCATTGGTGAACTAAATCAATGGTTGGAACCACGACCAACGAAGGCCTTTTTACGCGAGCAATGGCCATAACTCCAAGAATTGATTTTCCCGCGCCTGTGGGCAAAATTACGACGCCCATTTGGCCTGCCAATTCCCAAGCAGCTAAGGCTTCAACTTGATGTTTTCTAGGAAGAATTTCCTTCTTTAGCTCCAAATCTTCTCGGTCATATTTTCTGACTTGATCCTGGAGCTCTAATTTTAATTTTTGACATTCCATGACCAATTCACGGTATTTTCGTCCGGGGATGACCATTTTTTTTAATCTGGGATCATAAGTCATTCCTAAAGTCGGTGCAGAATCTAAATCTGCAATTCCTCGACCGGACACCAAAATCAAGCCATTCAAGTACTCAATCTCGATCATTATTTTGATTCCGAAATGTAAACAGCTTTTCTATTGCCAATAAAAAACCACCCAAAAGTGAAATAAGTGCCGAAGCCCTAAGTCCATCCAAAAGCCATCCGGGGGAAGCTTTGCCAAATAGGGAATAAAGAATCCAAAAATTACCTAACAAAATTATGAGAGCAAATCCTGCCGCTGAAATTTTGGCGCCAAAGCTTTTGTGGTTAATCATTGGGCCCATAGAACAAACTCCTGAATTTACATGGTGGCCTGAGGCTCTATTAAAACCGTCTTTCCAGATTCCGTAATGGAGCGGCCCCTAGGGCCACGGCTCAGATACCCTTGAAACACTAAAAAGGGCTCATAGACTTCCTCTACAGTCGAGCGGTCTTCTCCAATGCTCACGGCAATAGCCTCTATACCAACAGGACCGCCATCATAGCGCTCCCATATAGTACGCAAAATCACTCGATCGGTGCGATCTAAACCATGAGAATCGATATCAAGTCTCGACAAAGCCCGTAAGGCAATTTCTTCATTAATGGTTTCCAAATCTGCTACTAAAGCAAAATCCCATACTCTTTTCAATATTCTATTAGCGATTCTTGGCGTTCCCCTAGAAGACAGAGCAATCAACTCTAAAGCATCTCTATCAATTTTTATGGATAGAATATCTGAGGTGCGCGCTACGATTTTCATAAGGGAAGCTATGTCATAAAATTCAAGACGTTCTTGAATCCCAAAGCGACTTTGAAAAGGTCTTGATAACAAGCTTACGCGAGTAGTTGCCCCAATCAAAGTAAACGGCGATACCGGGACGCGCATGGTTCTAGCTGAAGACCCCTGGCCTACCAAAATATCCATAGCAAAATCTTCCATAGCCGAATACATCAGCTCTTCAAGCTGAATTGGCAGCCGATGAATTTCATCGATGAAAAGAATAGATCCTGGCTCAAGACCGGCAAGTATTCCTGCTAGATCACCTGCTCTTTCAATAGCCGGGGCGCTCGTCGCATGAAAACTTACACCCATCTCATGGGCGACAATATGCGCTAGTGTAGTTTTACCTAATCCTGGTGGGCCATGAAGCAAAATATGGTCTAAGGTTTTATTCCGCTTTTTAGCTGACTCCACATAAACTTTGAGATTTTCTTTGGCTACTGTCTGTCCGGGATAGTCATCAAACGTGTCGGGACGCAAATTAGATGTAAGCCTGAGATCAGTTTCAATTTCGCCACTATCCATAAACCTTTCAAGTCGCACTGAATTCTTTAATGTAGAGTCTTCTAGCACAACACACCTCATATATCCAATGATGGAGATTTACGCAATGACTGCAAAGACGCCTTTAAAAGTGTTGGCAGGTCAGCTTCTGGATGAAGTTTACGGCTAGCATCTACGATTCTTGCTACATCTTTATCTTTAAATCCAAGATTGACCAACGCACCTACGACATCTTGCACGATTTGGTCCTCATAGGAACCATCAAAAATAATGTCTTGATGACGGATGCTGTTAGATCCTCTAGAACGCTCTACGGTTGAAAGACGATCAATTTTTCCGGTCATCTCCACAATGATCTTCTCTGCAGACCGACGGCCAATCCCCGGAACGAGTTCTAAGATCTCAATCCTTTTTTCATGAACAGCGCGCTTTAGTTCACTCGGGGTTAAAGTCGAGAGTATGGCCATCGCAATTTTAGGACCAATGCCATTGACAGCGATTAAAGCTTCGAAAGTCTCTTTGTCTTCCCACGCTAAGAAGCCATAGAGTTTAATAAGATCTTCTCTCACTCTTGTATGGACCCAAAGAGAGCATTCCTTAGCAGACATCAAATCACACATGTCGGGAATCGTCAGTTCTAAACCGTAGCCAACTCCCTTAACATCGAGGATGATACCACTGGAAAGGCGTCGTTTAATATCGCCAGAAATAGACTCAATCATTTAGGCTCTCTTTCTCGGTCCAAGTAATTCTTGCTTTCAATCGCTTGGCTATTGTTTTTAATTCATTTTTGGCTAACTCAATGGATTCGCCTGCTTCTACGGACTCAATAACATTTTCAATGGAGATGATATCTAGCTCGGTCATTTCCCTTAGGGCGACTGAGGCCTCATTGAAATTTCTTATGAGATATTTAAGCTCATCTTCTTTTCTAAAACGCATTTCATGCCCAAAAAAACCTGCTGCAATGCGCCGAAACTCTCGAAGGAGCCCATAAACGGGCCCTGCAAGTCGATGTGTCAAAAACAAAGAAAAGCCTGATATAAGGATGATATTCAATAGCACGGCTAGAGCGATGGATGCCAATATTGGTGCCGGTAGAAATCTTGGAATCACCAAAATTTTAAAGACAAATAAGGGATAAAGCAAAACTGCTGCTGTTAAGAAACTAGAAATAATCCCTGCCACTCCCGCAGATTTTGCATACCTATATTGCAAATCGCGGTTGACTAGAAAAATACGTTTTCTGAATTGAAACATATATGAGTAAGCCTCTACTGCTAACTAAGTTTTTTCTGACCCCATTCTACACGTTTGCCTATTTTAAAGGGAGTGAAAAACAATAAGTCAAAGGCATCAGAAAAAATGACCAATAAACAGGCAAAATTAAGGGCTCAGTCATTCTACATAGAAAACAATAAACAACCTCATTGCGCAACCGAAGAAATATCCGCCGGAACCTTAAACAAATCTTGAATGACTTCTATTTTTGTAGACGAAAAAAAGGCCTACTCGTAAAAATAGGCCTTTTGTCTTAAAAAGATACAACCCGCAAACGACTAAAGAAACTTCTTTAAAGTCTCGACTTTATCCAGTCGCTCCCAAGGGAAGTCTGCACGACCAAAATGGCCATAGGCTGCCGTCTTGCGGTAGATAGGACGAAGCAGATCAAGAGTTTCAACAATCTGTCTTGGCTTAAGTCCAAAATTTGTTCTGATTATTTTTGCCAATTCATCTTGTGATTTTTTAGAAGTCCCATAGGTTTCTACAAATACACTCACTGGCTCTGCAACACCAATCGCATAGGAAAGCTGCACCAAGGCCTTTTTAGCTAATCCAGCGGCCACGATGTTTTTAGCTATATAACGGCCCATATAAGCCGCAGAGCGATCGACTTTGGAAGGATCTTTTCCAGAAAAGGCCCCACCACCGTGAGCGCCATGACCACCATAGGTATCCACAATAATTTTACGGCCGGTCAGCCCACAATCTCCCATTGGTCCTCCGACCACAAAACGTCCTGTGGGATTGATATGGTAGGTTGTATCTTTAAGAAGTTCCACCGGGATCACCTTCTTGACACATTGGTTAACGATAAACTCTCGAATTTGATCGAGTTCCACATGGGGGGCGTGTTGAGTGGAAATTACCACTGTGTCGATGCGGGTGATTTTTCCATCGACATATTCTGCAGTAACTTGACTTTTGGCGTCAGGCCTAAGCCAATCGACTTTTTTAGCTTTTCTAATATCAGCAAGTTCTTTAAGGAGTGCATGGGAATACTGAATCGTCGCAGGCATGAGTTCTTTTGTTTCATCACAAGCAAATCCAAACATCATGCCTTGGTCACCAGCACCCTGCTCTTTTGTAGAATCAGAATCGACTCCCATGGCAATATCTGGTGATTGCTTACCCACAGAAATCATGACACCGCAACTTTTTGCATCAAATCCAATATCACCGTCTGTATAACCAATTTCTTCAATCGTATTTCTAGCAATTTGAGCGTAGTCCACACTGCCTTTGGAAGTGATTTCTCCAGCAATTACAACCAAACCAGTTGTTACTAGGGTTTCGCAGGCCACTCGCGAATACTTATCCTGGGTTAAAAAGGCATCTAGAATTGCATCTGAAATCTGATCAGCTACTTTGTCGGGATGACCTTCACTAACGGATTCAGACGTAAAGAGAAACTTGTTTTGATCTGCCATTTCTATAATCCCCGCTTGAGTTTTATCCTAAATCTTTTTAAGCCCATTTCGTCCAGCTCCTGCTGCTCAAGGACCATTCCAATGCCGAAAAGCTTTTGGCTTGGACCAGCAAGTAAAATATCTTTATCAGTAAGAGCCGTATCGGATACTATCTTATTTAGCTCGGGGGGAAACGCAACTATTTGTTTTTGCCCTTGAAGAAGTTTTTCCTCGACTACTTGAGACACACGCAAAACCGGGA
>CAXNGG010000062.1:0-8715 GCA_964201885.1 Oligoflexales bacterium | reverse complement strand
AGAGAGGCTTTTCTTAAAAGAGTGCTCTTCAAAAAGAGGGCTGTTCAAAAAGAGGGCTGTTCAAAAGAGCGCTCTTCAAAAAGAGGGCTCTTCAAAAAGAGGGCTCTTCAAAAATAACAGAGGACAATGAGCTGTCGGTGATGTTCTGCTTTTATAGGGAGGCATTGACCAGCGTGAGTTATTGATTGATAATCAATTTAAGGAGAATTTACGGATGGATCTTTCCTTAAGTTTAGCGAGACAAGTGGCTGTCATATTGAAGGATGTTGGACAAGTTCAGCTACGTGAATTTAGGCGCGCCCAAGCTGTGCAAACTAAGGGTCGAAATGATCTGGTGTCCGAGGTGGATAGAGCTTGTGAAAACATACTTTTTGAACGGCTTTCTATACTTAACCCTAAGGCTGCTTTTCTGGGCGAGGAGTTTGGTCTTAGAAATGGGCCGAGTGACTGGTGTTGGGTAGTGGATCCCATTGATGGAACCACTAATTTTCTCCATGGGCTCGATATGTTCGCGATCTCTGTGGGCCTTTGCTATAAAAATGAGCCCAAACTGGGAGTGGTGTATCGTCCTTATTCCGGAGATTTGTTTTTTGCATCTGAAGGCCAGGGTGCATACATGAATGAAAAGCCACTCCCTATCTTAAAGCCCAAAGACTTTTCTGAAAGTCTCATAGCCATGGGATTTCCCTTTAAATCTGAAGAGCTCTATTCGCCTTTTTTTGAAGCGAGTGCTGAAGTCTTACGTAATGCCCGAGATATGAGGCGCTGTGGTTCCGCGGCTTTAGATCTCTGCTGTGTTGCTGCTGGCATCTTTCAAGGCTTTTGGGAATGCGATTTGAGCCCTTATGACATTGCAGGTGCCATCCCTCTTCTCAAAGAAGTAGGGGCTCTCACCTGGGATTTACATGGTGAAAACTATGTGCTCGGTGAAGGGCGTTTTTTCATAGCGGGAAACCCTTCCTTGATGCAACCTTTCTACCAGGCCGTATCGCCATGCTATAAGACATTTTTTCAAAAAGAATGAATTAGATTTTGTTAGTGGCTTCCATTTTTTAATCGTCAAGGGTTTATTGCGGCAGCCACTTGGCTTCTGCTCGGAACTCACAAATTTAAAACCATTACTGTTTGGGCGTGTCATTAGGACAAGGATACCTGCAGATTTAGCGCGATGTGGTTAGGAAAGCCGATTGCCCCTGAGCGGAACACTTCGGGAATTAGCGCTAGTTCTTTGGCATTTTCTTAGCTAGACTTCCGGTAAGGCTTAGAAAAAACTTTAATGTGGGTTGTAACCGATGAAAAACGGTCAAGGTTCAAGATGGACTTCGTTTTGTATGAAAACTGC
The DNA here is from genome assembly GCA_964201885.1 of Oligoflexales bacterium. Taxonomy (GTDB): domain Bacteria; phylum Bdellovibrionota_B; class Oligoflexia; order Oligoflexales; family CAIMVM01; genus CAIMVM01. The sequence goes on along the minus strand of CAXNGG010000062.1, from coordinate 7,373 downwards.
AGTCCTGTTTTCATCGAGTCTTAGCTTTTTAGGTCCTGCGGGATCCGCTATTTCACAGGGGCAAACTCATGCAGCGGACAACCAAACGTCTGAGAAATTCAAAGGTTTTGAAGAAGCTCAGGGTGGCAACTTACCGCCAAGGTTTCAAGAAACTAGCCGCGATTTGCTGCTACCCCCCGAGCGGAATAGCCCGAATGCTATGATTGTTGTCATTTTGCCAGGTGCTAAAAAGCAAGCTTGGGAGTACTCCCATCTAGCTCAGGAGATTCAAAAAAAGTCTTCCATCCCACTTTGGCTGGGGATAGCCAAGTTTACGGGAAATCTTCCCAATCCCTTCGAAGCGAGCTCTATAGTGAAAAGCCTTATTGAGGGTCTTAAAAAAGACGGTTTTGCTGCTGCCCATCATCAGAAGACTTTTTTGGCTGGGCATTCCATGGGAGGAATCATGGCTCAAGGCGAAGTTAAGAAGGAAGCTTATGCAGGCCTCATTCTTTTTTCCTCTTACTTAACTCGAAAAAATGGCGAGAGCGCGTTACCTGATTTCCCTATGCCGGTTTTGACGGTAAGTGGCGAACTCGATGGACTTACTCGAGTAACCAGAATCAGTCTTGAAAATGAGGCTTCTCAGAGGTTCGGCCAAAAAGCGGGAGAAAACATAGCTGCTGCTCGTAAGCCAGTCATCGTAGTTAAAGGGGTCAATCATTCCCAGGTAGCTTCAGAAACTCTCATTAAGGGTGATCTCCTACCTGAGGAAACCTATTTAGGGGCTCAAGAAAAAATCGCTCAAATCAGCGCCAATTTTGTTCTAGCAAACTCAAAGAGTGATCCTCTTCAGGGTCTTTATCAGAATAGTGATAGCCATCTTAATGAGGCTGTTTTGCGCCTTTTGTCGCTTCAAAGAGAAACAAGTGCTTTATTGCATCCTTTTGAACTTTCAAAAAAAGCTCAATCCCAGTGGTGCGGGAAGGCTCAGATTCTATTGGCTGAGCACTTAAAGTCAAATTTGCAAATTTCCGTGCTAAATGATGGTTACACAGAGAAAAAAACATTTATTCAGAGCGCTCCAAGTGTAGAAGCCAAAAGCGACACGTCACTAGAAATTCACGTTCCATCTTTAGAAATAAACCCCTCAAACCCTTTTGATTTTAGCATTGTTCCCGAAGGAACCACCGAAATTGACTGTAAACTCTATGTCCCTAATGGCACCCCAATGCAGCTAGGAAACCCCATGCCGCCTCGGGAAGACCCACCTATGGAATCTTTTTGCCAGTATGTGAATCTGGCCATGTATGAGGATGGAATCGCCAAGATGTCTGAGATGCAGCGGTTAAGATTCCAAAGCCGAGGCAAAAAATTAACTATGAACGGAGATCTCCCCCAATCTTCAGAAAGCAGATGGCTCAATGCTCCCATAAAGATGACCCCCTCCGAAACAGATAAGAACGTTCTTTTAGTTCAGTCTCCCGCCTGGTTTTCCTTAGACGAAGGTGAGAGTTCTCAAGGCAGCTTTTTAGAAGGTATGGAAGGTAAAAGTCAGTACAATTGCAAAGTTTTATCTCCAAGCAGAATTTTTGAGTGGATGATCGTGGACAGCTTCAAATAATGGCTCATTTTGAGCAGATGGAGCCGAATTTTGGCGACGAAACGTCCGCAGCTAAATGGCCCCCGGCGTTCCTCAGAATGTGATGGTGCAGTAGCCTGAGTCACATTCCACGGCTTTGCCGTTCTTAAGCACTAATTCATTAGTTTTTGACACTATTTCCAAGCATTCTTGAGATAAAGAAACGTGGCTGGGCAATTTGAGATCGACGTAGTCAAGTTCACAAGATTTCTGGGTTTTAGTAAGGCAGCTTGCTTTAGAATTTTCCATGGTATTGCGGGCAAGAACACTGCTCGTGATGCAGTCTTCAAAGAGCCGCTTATATTTGGCTAGATTTTCGAGACGAGAGTCATTTTGAATTTGAGCCTGTGATCGAGTGTCAACTGAGCAGCCCATTAAGGGAAGGCCAAGGCTCAATAGAGCTGTCATCAGAGCTGTCATCGTTGAGGCTGCCATCATTTGCTTGTTTATCATCTTAGGTGTCCTTTTCTGTTCGGCGGGTTTTGCCGGTGGGCTCTAGATAGCATGTTTAAGACCGAGGTCAAGTTAAGACTAGGTTAATTTCTTCGCGAGTTCGTTTGACTCGAAAGGTTGACACAATAGTCAACAAATTCATCTGGTTGCACGAAAAGGTCCTTTGCTTTTTTTGAAGGCATCGAAAAACCGCTATCCGGTTTAGAGTTGTGATTTTGAAGTTCCATTTCTTCCAAAGAGTGGGAAGCCCCAAAAATATCCCCCTCAACATTCGCAGATAGCCTAAACATAATGGCAACTTAACTGCAGCGGCATAAGTTCTATATTGCCTTCTGCCGATAGTATATACATAATGTATATACGAGGTTCTTATGGCTAAAACTCCCATTTCGATACGCCTAGATACAGACCTTCTCGATTGGTTTAAGGACGTCGCGCCTCAGGGCTATCAGGTGATGATCCAGGATGTTCTGCGCAATTACCGGCGCGACCGCGAGTGTCGTACGCAAAATATATTAGGCAGAGCCCAACACATCTTTACTCAGTATCACGCAAAGTGTTTCTGGCATATGCGCAAAGATTTAAACGTTACTTTGCAAAATTTGTCGATGATCCAGAATGGCCTAAGAAAACACGGCGGCCTGGAAGGGCTGCGCATTGCCGCCGAACTTGACTTAGATTAAAGCGCAAGATAACAAGGAGAATAAACCATGCCCATCACGGCGTTTCAAAAAAATGTTCTCAAGCTCATCAAATCGAATCGCAGTCCCGATAGCTATGTTGCGGGAGGCACGGCGATTCAGCGAGCTTCTGACTCACTCAGATTTTCAGAGGACATCGATTTTTTCCACGATGCGGACCAGGCCGTGACGGAAGCGTTTCAAAGGGACCGGGCAGCACTATTGTCAGCTGGATACCATTTCGAAATACATATATCCCAGCCGAGTTTTTACCGGGCAACGGTCGTAAAAGGGGACGAACAACTTAAATTAGAATGGGTTCGCGATACAGCATTTCGATATTTCCCTGTAGTTGAAGACGAGGATTTGGGCTACAGACTGCACGATATTGACCTCGCGATTAATAAATGCCTTGCTCTTGCCAACCGCTCTGCTGTAAGGGATGCTCTAGACATCATCGAGCTTGACCGAGACATACTTTTCCTCCCTGCAATCGTTTCTGCCGCTTGTGGAAAGGACCCGGGCTTTACGCCTGATCTCATGCTTGAGATGATTCAGCGTCATATGATATTCACGCCCGATCAGCTCGCAGCCGAGTCGCTGACAAAACCCGTGGACCCCGTAAAGCTAAAAAAAGATCTCCTTATCCTCCTCGAACGGACTAGAAACATACTTCAAGAAGTACCCGTCAAAGCTATCGGATGTCTTTTTACAGACAAAAAAGGCAACGTGCTTAAAGACCTTTCCAAATTAAAAGAGTCTCAGCACACGGCCCATCATGGCACCATTCGCGGAAGCTGGCCTAGGGTTGTGGATTAGGCCTTTCCCTAAAAAGGGTGGTTTTAAAGAGGCAAAAATTTCCATGAAACAGGTTTTAACAGTTTGTTTTTCTCTCTGTTGTCAGACGAAATGTTGGCTTTTTAGTCTAAATTCATGAGACGGCTGTAGCTTAGACCATTGAGCACGCGAACGTGAATGAGGAACTGACCTTGGAGTTTTTCGGTGAGGATATATCCAATCTTAAATTCGTTGTTTTCTCGATGGCAGCGTTCGTCGTTGATGAGCTCCATAATAGGCAGAACTTCAAAGATATCTTTTTTCTTATGAATGATTTTAATTTCTGACATAACAGCACATCCCACAAAGGTGTAGGGAAAGGTGCCTTCTAGAAAAAGTTCTTGCGCCCCCTGGGAAAGATCCATGGAAGCACTTTCTACGGGTGCGTAGAGGTAGTCGTCTGGTGTGTTGGTGAGGGATTTTACTATAGACATGTGATCCATGAGTTCAGACGCTCTAATGCGCACTGTGTACTCGCCAACCTGAAGAATTCCGAGTTTGATCGTTTGCAAAAACGGGGTGAGCACCTGTGCACAAATGCTGTCATACTTGTAAGCAGTCACAGAAACTTCGATTTCATGACTCGTAGTATTTACATCCACCTTACTGGAGCCAGATTTGTAGCAGGCTGAAGGAAAAACACCCGCAACCACAATTTCTGAATTGTCGTTGTCGTCAAAGCCTGTCGGAATAAAAAGACGTGTAACGGGAGCCGTTACTATGGTCGGACCAGCAAATGCAGCACTCGAAAAAATGCTTAAAATAGCTAAGGCTAGATAAATCTTTCTTTTAATTCCCATAGATAGAAAACTCCCCGGTGCATGTTTATTAAGCGACAACCCCTTTTCGATAAAGAGCAGGCATTTTGATTATGCTTTTTCTATGCCAAGTAGACATCTAAGGGGAGATTTCGCAGGGGCTTGATAGTTTAGGTGTTTTGGAGTGGGTCTTTGTTTGTTGTGAGATCGGCCGGTTTTCATAAATATGGAAATGGCTAAACCTGCGCGAAACAGCACTATTTCAAACTTCCTAGAAGGCAGGCGGCAATTTCCTGAGACATAGGTCCTGCTTTGAAAGGTCAAAAAAATCCAAGTCCTCTTTTTTGGCGGCGGCAGATATAAAGATTTCCCTGGGAGGAAAACGAGTCGACTGAAGCTATGGGCGAGAGTAGCATTTAGCCGCATCCTATCTTGTTACAAGAAACAAAAGGCAAACTAAAGATAGAAAAACCAGGGACAAAATTTAGCATGGTAAAGCAGGGGCCATGGAAGACATTCAAGCTAGACATGCCTTGCTCAAAGCAGCGAGATAGCTAGGAGGGTCCCAGAAAGTTGTTTCGCAGTCTCGATTAAAGAAGATAAAAGAAGCACTTTAGGCGATCGAAATGCTGAGCAAACTAAGCCTTCTTAAATCTTGTTCGCGGAAGATTCGCTAGGTGATCTAAACCTCATGAGGCTAGTGTTCGCTTGCCAGAGAAACGCCATTTTATGCCCTAGTATAACGCCATGTTTATCTTCACAGCCCTAAAAAGGTGGCTCTTCAATTTGTAAGCCTTAGCCTTCAGCTTAGGGATGAAATCAAAATTGTCGATTGACCCGCTAATTGGGGCTTTCTGTCGTCAATTAAAACTGGGTTGCGAGCTAGTATCAGGGACTGTTTTACATAGCCTAGGTCTGACTCAGGAATGGTGAGTCCTGATTTTTCATAGACAGCTCTCATGGCATTTTGAGCTTCCTTTAGCTTATAGAAAGGGACTCTTGGAAAGGCATGATGAATGGTGTGAAAAGAAAGAAAGTTAAAATACCAAGATACATAATAAGGGACCTTCATGTTGCGGCAGTTCCAAACTTGTGTGTCGTAGAAGTTTTTGCCTTTGCCCCATAGGCCATAATGCTCCACATGGGCTCTTAACTGAAGGATAAAGCCTACGACATATTGAGTTAGAAAGTACCAAAGTCCGTAGTAGACGATTCGATCTTGAATGATAGCTAAAGTTAAAATAATGCTGTTCATGATGGCTATGCCGAAGGCGTCGATAAAAAAGGCTCGTCTCATGGTTTTGGAAGTTTTAAAGAAGTTGGCACCAAAAACGGCTGTTTTGTAGATGAAGCCTACGCCAGTAAAAACAAATAGATTGAAAAACCACTGGTTTCTAATAAAAAGTTTCATGGGCTTTGAGCTGCTCTCGTACTCGCTGACCGAGTATTGCACGCGCTCGGGATCATTCAAGTTACTACCGTTCATGTTGTGATGAAGTTTGTGAACTTCTTGGTACACACTGTGAATGGAGTATACGGGCCATGAAATCAGTCTGGGAGCGATTTCATCAAAGGCTTTGGAACCAGTCAATGTTGTATGAATAGCGTCATGAGTCGTAATTAAAAGAGACGCGTAGACAAAGGCAAACGGTACCGTCACAAGTGTCATCGTCAACAGGTCAGGGCTATCAAATATGAGCCATTTTGCACCGATGACAACAGGAACCAAAAGCATAAAAAATTTCAATAAGCCTTGCCAAGGTTCCGTCGTTTCAAAGGGCGCTACGGCTTTGGCTAAGGCCTTAGGGTCTACTTGTGGGCTGGTGGCTTCCATAAAATCTCCTCGTCCGACAGGTCGGCACAAATGATCGCATATCTGACATTTTAGGACATTAGAAGAGAAATTGTAATAACTCAATGAATTTGGTCTTTTAGACTGTGGTTGAGGGCTTCCCCCTGGGGCGATTGTCTTTAAATACGTTGACTTGGCGTATAATCAAATTGGAGACTATAAAAGGAGGTTGGCAAATGGATTTAGGCGCGATTTTAGGGCCGATCATTGCCGTCGGAATGATTATGGGCGGCATGGTGGCTAAGCATGCAGCGGGACTTATTCCCGAGATTGCGATCAATTTGCCATCCATTTTGATCGTAATGGGAGGGACCATCGGAGCCCTGATGGTGGCTTATCCGATACCAGACTATATCAATAGCCTGAAGGCTTTAGGGAAGTATGCCAAAGCCAGTCCCGTTAACCCAGAAGCGTTGATGACTGAGATTTTAGAATTAGCGGGCATTGCTCGTAAAGAGTCTATTTTGGCTTTGGAAAAGCGGGTTGAGACGATTCTTTTTAAGCCTCTAGCCACAGGCATCCGCATGGCTGTCGACGGCACTGATCCAAATATTATTCGCGATGCTCTCGAGACAGAGGCAGACTTTGAGCATGAAGAAGCAGAGGTTTCCGTTAAGTTTTGGGAAGATGTGGGAGCCATTGCGCCGACGATCGGGATTCTTGGGGCGGTAATTGGTTTGATGAAGGTGATGGGCGTTCTTGATCAACCAGAAAAAATCGGCCCCGGTATTTCTGTAGCTTTCATTGCAACAGTTTGGGGGGTAGGGGTTGCTAACATTTTTGGGATTCCTATCGGGAAAAGATTAAAGCGAAAGGCGGGCATCGAGCACCACGCACGCATGATGGTTATGATCGGTATTGAGGGAATTCTTTCTGGTCACAACCCAAAACTTATCGAAGCTAAACTTCGCATCTTCGTTCACTCTCCCGGCGGCGAGCACTAGGCATGGGAAAAAAGAAGTGTCCAGAATTTGAAAATCACGAACGCTGGCTTGTAAGTTACGCCGATATGATGACGCTCCTTTTTTGTCTCTTCGTGGTACTCTATGCTCTTTCCAAGACCTCGCGCCCCGATAAAAAAATTGATCAAGGGGCAGCCGCTGCCGTAGAAGTCTTTGCCGATAGTTTGCAGGATCTTCCCGTTGATAAACGGCAAGGGCCTAAAGAACAAG
>CAXNGG010000061.1:0-8783 GCA_964201885.1 Oligoflexales bacterium | reverse complement strand
TAAATCACCAATTTTAGCCGCCGCATAGAAATCAATCGTGGGAGCTAAAGAAACATCACCGCTTACCACAGCTTTTATGGGATCCGAAGAGGAGTGAGTGAACTTTCTCACATTGGCGGCCATATTTCCTAAGATTTCCCATCCCTTATCCCAGCCATAGCCCTGCAAAATAATGGTGTTCATGATGGCGGCTCCCCCGGAGTGTCTGGGGTCTGTCGCACTGATCTGGTCTTCGTACTTAGGGTTGGCTAAGTCCGCCCAAATTTTAGGAGCTTCCGTTCTTTGGATCTTTAAGAGTTTCTTATTTGTAAATATTCCAAAGGAGCTAGCCGCAGAGCCGTACCAAGTTTGGGTGGCATCATACATCGCAACACCGGCTATTTTTTCAGGCAACTGTTTCTTGAGGTCTGGGGGAAGCTTGTACTCGGCTAGAAACGTATCTTTCGCCAAGTCGACAAAGGCGCTAGCACCGCCACCCCAAAAAATATCGATACCTGATGTCTTCGGATTGGTTGCAAACTTGGAGGAGACAAATCTTATATCGTCGCTCGTTCCCCCTTGGTCGATCCACTCTACGTCGACTTCGGCTTTATAGTTAGCTTTGTAGTATTCCTTAAATTTAGGAACAAATTCTTCTTGTATAGATTTTCTGTGTGGAGAGATAATGATGACTTTATCGCCAGCAAAGGCCGCTTCGAACGCAAACCCGCATAAAAGCGCCGCAAGCAAAAAAGTTTCTAATTTTAGTTTCATGAATTTATCTCCTAGAAGTGTCCCGAATAGCTTTAGAGTCTCAAAGTTGGCCTAGTCTCTTGTGAGCTGTCTTTAGAAGTATTTTATCTTACTAAATTCAGACAGTTACAAGAGAAACCACATTCAAACGACCGCTACCATAACCGATTGTTAGGGGGAAGTTAATGGCTTTGTTGGAAGTTTATCCAAAAGCTCCCCATTGGACTTTTAGGAACGGGTCAATTCGTCGTCGCCTTGACATAAGTATCTATTATTAATGCAAATTGCCGAGGCCTGTAAAAATGCACTTGCTCTTCATTTGTTTTCTTTTTTGGTCTTGCTCTGCCAATCTGCCAATCTACCAATCTACCAATCTACCAATCTACCAATCTGCCAATCTGCCAATCTGCCAATCTGCCAATCTGCCAACCGGTCAATAAGCTACTTGGGGGGATTTGAAGAGATTGAGCCAGTCGATTTCATTTAGTTTGAGCCACCGGCCGACCGGAGCGTAGGGCTGAAGCGCGACGGCTTACTGTCATCTCACCCTGCCTCCTCTAAAGCCTTTGCGGTCTGGGACTTGGTCTTTTGATTGGGTCTATCTTTTGTCGAGGCCAGCTTCAAGGCCTGAGTCTTAAAACGAGGGGTATAGATTTTAGGTGATATCTGCTCTAAACTTGATTCTGACATGATCCGACTGCCGCCGTTAATTGCCGCCGTTAATTGATTCCGTTATGACATTTAAGTGGTTTTCGTGATCAGGCGGCTTTATTTTGACTAAGAACACGAATAAGTCGCTCTGTAACTGCATTATTCGGAGAGCTAGTCATGCAAACGATTACCAGAAACTATAGATCTAACCCTCAAATATGGTCGTGCCTCATTTGGGCGTTGACAAATTTAACCCAGATTTCATGCAATAACTTGCACACATCCTTGCTGAAAAACAGTGATACTTCGACTAAGGAATCCAGCGTCGTTAGCACCATGACAGATGAAAGATTTGCCATTTCCCTTTATGACGCTGCGCAAAAAGCAAAGAGACTCTTCTCACCAGTCGATTTTGATGCCCTGTTTGGCCCGTACGCCCAAGAGGCCGTAACGCAAAACAATCCAGATGCTTTTGCTCAAAGCATCCGCACCCGTGTTCCCATCGACTGGGCCTGGAAAAGGTCTGAGATCTCGCCCACCTGGATATACTCTCACGGTACGGGCTCGATTCCCAATGGCGGGATGGTCTTGCTAGCAAAAAATATCTTTCCTGAGGGCTACTATCGCGTAAAAGCTGCTTCTATTACATTACCGGAGCTCATGGTGAACTCGCCGTGGTTGGAGTGGGATGGGACTACCGGTACCTACACTCCGCGGAAAGGTGGTGCTTCGCGACGAATTCTCGAAATATTCTACCGCCTGCGGGGAGAAAGCACGACCTTTGACCTTTACCGAGGGGGGAACCATCCACGCATAGTTCTGCCCGCTGCTGACCGTAATCCCTATCAATCTGGGAAGCCGGAAAAAGAGAGTTTGTATCTATTTTCATCTACCTCCATAAACACCGCTTTGCTTTGGTCTAGTCCGTCTGTCCATGCCTCGACTATTTACCGCAATGAGTTGTTAGAGGCGGTGCAAGGCAGTCAACCAACAGTTTACGTAGGCTTTGAGTATGAATACCCCGAGATTGCCTTTCTCCATACGAATCAGAGCGTGGAATTATTTATTCAGAATAATCGCGCCAAATTGATGTGCATTGAAAAAAGCAAGTACAGTAGCCCTAATTTGGAGAGCAGTTTAAAGCGTGAGCTCGATGGGTCTTTGCGAAGTGGGACACTCTTCTGTGACGAAAAGTGGTTTCGAGGCTTCGGATCCGGCTTTCCGTCCGCAGCAAATCCAGTCCTAACAAAGACCGCAACGGTAGTAGCAGATGGTAAATTAAAATTGTCCGCAGTAAAAGACCAGGACTTCGAGGAAGGTATGATGAGCTGTAAGCTTAAAGCTGGCATGAAAATCAATTACGGTATCGCCTTTAGAGCCGAAAACGATCAAGTAAGAATACATACCGACACCGTTCTCGATGAATGGCAGTGTCCACGCGCTATAAGAAGCACAGTATTGTATGTGGACTCCCAGAAAATTGATATTACCTTTGATCCATAAGCCTTTGAGCTAATCCTGTATCAGGACATTAATGAGTCTTATCAACATCCGGCATCTTTGAGTGGCTCGCCGTTGAGTTTGCATGGTTGCCACTGCGCATCCTTGGTCTTGGCGATGAGGCCAGCCCTTTCGAGGACTTTAAGATGCTTGGTGATTGCCGGGAGGCTCATGTTGTTTAGGAAGGGTCGGGCTAGTTCCGATACGTTGGTTTCACCCTGGGTCAAACGAGTGAGGATGGCCCCCCCTTGTTGGGTCAGCTAGGGCGCCAAAGATTTGAGTGAGTGAGTCCGGTAACCTCCAGGTTAATTAGCCAAAAAGTTTAATATAATCCAATGAGATATGGTAACTGTCGGTATTTATTCGAATATAGCTTATTCGGTGGCGGGTGGCGAGCTGCTGAATGGATGTTTTTTGTCGGATTTCGGTAGTCCGTCGGCCTAAGTGGCGACACTCGGAGGTGTGAGCAGTTGGCATCGCGGGCTAGCCTCCAAGCGCCGTCCTCGTCGCGCCGAAATATCGACATGGTGTATCCGAACAAGTTTTTTGAGGACCGCCCTTGAGGGGACTGACTGACACGGATAGGCGGCTTCGCGTGTAGGCGATATCACCGGTCATCACGATTTCTTCCAGCTCACCAATGGAACTGATTCGCACGATGTTAGGAAATTCAACCCACTTTAACAATCAAAAGCGCAGGCCATTCCCCGCCCGAATTTTCCTCCGGGACTCCCACCTCCCATCAAATTCCACCATCCCCCACCGACATGCCGGACTATTTTCTAGCAATCCCGAAAACGATGGTTTCTAGAATATCAAATGGGAGAAGCTGGCTATTTGATCCGTTTCTATCCCCTTTTACCCCAATCGGCACCCTCGAGATTACAGGGAGTTACAAGACGAATGATCAAGTTTGCATAAGTTTTCGACTTACTGTTTCATCCTTTTAGGATGAGCTGGTTATGTAATTCTCGCTACAGAGAGAATCTTCTGCTATTTGCCCTGTCTCTGGCGAATTTTCTTACTACAAAGAGAATTTAGATGTTAACTTGAGCGAAAAACTGATATTCTCTTTCTAGTGAGAATTTAAGGGAAGCTCATGAAAAAAAATGTCATCGAAAACGACAAGGACCTAGCCTCCGTCTTGAAGGCACGAAGAAAGGAGCTAGGCGTCACCCAGAAGACACTGGCGAGCTTCTGCAACCTGTCCCACAACGGTATCAGCAGAATTGAAGTTGCCGACTCAGACGTCAAGCTATCAACACTTCTGAAAATGTCCAAAATCCTTGGATTCAAAATTGTTATTGAGTTGGAACAATGAAAGAACTCAACGTCTATTACGAAGATCAACTTGTAGGTAGCCTTACGAGAGATGACGAGCTCGTCTATGGTTTTAAATACGACGACCAATGGAGGGAGGGCGAAAATAGCTTTGCCCTCAGCCTGGCAATGCCGCTAACTCAATCGACCTTCGGCAACAGAATAACGCTTTCCTTTTTTGAAAACTTGCTACCAGAAGGTGAGGTAAAAGAAAGCCTCCAACGCGCGCATGGCATAACTGGCGTTTTCGATTTCCTTGAAAACTACGGAAAAGATTGCGCAGGCGCGATCGTCGTCACAGATAAACTAGACTACACACATTCAATTAATCCGGGCAAAGCAGTCCAGATCGACATGGACAAAGTCTATGCTGCTATTGATGAAAGGAACTCTGTCGCGGACGTGATCGCGAACATGAATCCAGGATATCTGTCCCTAGCTGGAGCTCAAGACAAATTTCCCGCAATTTATAAAGATGGCACGTTCTGGATCCCTACGCATGGAGCACCGACAACACACATAGTGAAGGCACCCATTCAGCACACTGGCATCAAAGAATCAGTCGCAAATGAATATTACTGCATGGAACTCGCACGCGAGATTGGATTCAAAGTCCCGAAGTGCCTAGTCACGAACGGCAGACACCCGCTCTTCGTCATCGAGCGATACGATAGATGTAGCGACAGCAAAGGCATTATTCATCGCATTCATCAGCAGGATTTTTGCCAAGCCCAGGGCAAAACAAGCGAATTCAAGTACGAGGACAAAGGCGGCCCGACCCTTAAGGACAACTACCAGTTGATCACGAGCAACGTACCCTCAAGCAAACGGATCGAGAGTATCCAGTCTTTCCTGGATTGGATCGCCTTTAACCTCGTCATTGGCAACCACGATAGCCATTCAAAGAACATTTCTTTTCTCCTTCACGGTACAAAGAACGAACTTGCACCGTTCTATGATCTCATTTGCACTGCTATCTATCCAAAACTAACGAAACAATTCTCCTTCAAAATAGGCGATCGAGATGACTTCTCAGAAATTGGAGGCAACCAAATCAAGCTCCTTGAGAACACGCTAAGTTTAAAAGAGGGCACTTTTCGACACCGACTTGTGACTATCGCAAGCAAGATCCAAAACCTCAAGGACCCGCTCGCCGAACGAATCAAATCCTGCGTCCCAGGTGCAAAAATACCAAAACGAATCAGTGAATTGATCGACGACCGTATTAGAGGCATCAAGAACCAGGGGGCTATTTAGACGCATAAAATCGTCTCACCCCAACTAAGCTGGGACGGAGCGCTAGCATCATGCCGTTAGAGGAAAGCCGCTAATTCAGTGGACTGCTGTCTCCTTTGCAGCGCCAAAAAAGACAAAAGAGCATCTATCACTACAAAAGGACCTAGGTTCAGCTAGCGGAACATTATTTCTACTAAGCTGGAATAGTCAGCCTTGCGCCTGGCAAATGTCAAAGCTTGAATATATGCCGCGCGTCGTTCTGTGGGATTGTAGTGAAGAGTGTGACCCCAGGTTGGGATAGCAAAACTTTGAAATCGACAGATCTGCTCGGTGATAATTCTGCCAAATCGACCGTTACCGTTTGCGAAGGGATGAATCGCTTCGATGCGTTCATGGAATCGTGATGCTAATTCCTGCTCAGCAAACGATTTAGTAGTGATCCAGAATTCCAAATTTCTTTCTAATTGAAAGAGTTCGGGCCAAATGTCGTGGGGCAACATGAAGTCAGGATTGGCCAGCTCGTGAGTGTGAATTTTTCTGGCCCAACTCCCTACATTTTCAAAAATATTTTTGTGATGCTTAAGCCAAAAGTCGTACTTTCCCGGGTCTGCCTTTGTTTTCCCAGCAAACTCAGCTGTCAGGCAAAATGGCGCTTAAACTCAATAAAGCCAACCTAGTGGCACAACTCCTTTTTTCTGCGCAAAGGGGGGATTTCTAGAAAGACTAAGTTTCATCAGTCCTTCCTCAAAATCCGTTTTAGTCAAATGGAGCCGGTATTTTGCACCCAAATTTTTTCACCGGGCAAAGATGGTTTTAAAAATGAAGAAAAAAAGGACCATCAAAAGTGCCTGTTCTGAATAGAGTCCCTTCAAAGAATCTAGTGGAAGCAAAGTGCTGGCTAAACTCTTCCACAACGAATCAACTTTGGATTTCGCCAATATGACGACCTATATGAAAGCATGACGGCACGAGATGAGTCCTGTCTGTGGGTCCGGTGGAACTTTGATTTAAAGCCAAAGATCAGCTGGTCTAAACTAAGGAAACATCCCAACGGGATCTAAAACAATAGTAAATCTAGCTTTCTTTGGTATCAAATCCCAACGAAATAGTGCCCTTAAGCGATGGTGATGCAAATACATGCAACCGGTAGGCAAAAGGCAATAACTAGAAAAGAGGCTTGATTTGCGCTGGAACGCCGCTTTAAGGCATAGCAATTAGGTAAGACGCGCTAGAAATACGTATAGCAGGTTAGAGACGTTTGTGGCAACGTCGTGCGGTACAGTCTTTAACGGGAGATGGTAATGATTGAATTTAATCCGAAAACCTTAGAAACCTCATTGATTGAAAATAGCAAAGTCTTTTTAAAGCTTTGGAAAAAAGGCTGTGGGCCCTGCAAAATGTCGGAACCAGCCATCACCCGCCTTGAAGCAATTTGGTCAAAAGAAGTCGTCTTTGGGCAAATCTGTATTAGCGATTATCCAGAGATGCTAGAGATTGCTGGCACAGAGATCCTTCCCGTTTTCTTTGCCTTCCATCAGCATAAACTGGCTGGAAAATTAGAAGGGTTTAAAGGAATTAAGAATCTAGAAGATTTCCTGCAGGCAAACTTAGGACCTAAGCCAGAATCGCTCTAGTGGATTTAAACTCCTCATCCTAGTCCTTATTCTCAGGAAAACCTCCGTTAAACGAAAAGCGAGTCCTTTTCTTTTTAAAAAGGACTCGCTTCGTGGGTCTAAGCGACGCTCTCGAAACTCTCAAAAGAGAGTCTTTTTATTTCCAGCTGCCCATGGATTTTTCAAGATTGCTGGCTATTTTAGCCATAAAAGCGTCTGTGTTAAGGTACTTGTCATCCGTTACCTTTTCTCCAAATTGGCAGATCGCGAGATCTTTAGTAAGAATACCAGACTCTACGGACTGAACGCAGACTTTCTCGAGAGTGTCAGCAAAACGAACAACCTCTGGAGTGTTGTCGAGTTTTCCGCGATGGGACAAGCCCTTCGTCCAAGCAAATATCGAAGCAATAGGATTGGTGGAGGTTTTCATGCCCTTTTGATGTTGTCTGTAGTGGCGGGTTACGGTTCCATGGGCGGCTTCGGTTTCAATGGTGCGGCCGTTTGGACACATTAAAACAGAAGTCATCAAGCCAAGGGAGCCAAAGCCTTGAGCTACGATATCTGATTGCACATCGCCGTCATAGTTTTTACATGCCCAGACAATGCCGCCTTCCCATTTAAGCACTTGAGCCACCATGTCGTCAATCAAGCGGTGCTCATAGCTGAGGCCTAGTTGTTTAAACTTTTCAGCGTATTCTGTGGCAAAAACATCAGCAAAAATGTCTCTAAATCTACCGTCGTAAGCTTTAAGAATGGTGTTTTTAGTCGACAGATAAAGAGGATACTTTCTGTCGATGGCGTAGGCAAAACAACTGCGTGCAAAGCCATAAATAGACTCATCCGTATTAAACATCCCCATGCCAATGCCTGGACCATCAAATTTATTGACTTCCCATTCTTTTTTGGCCCCATCTTTGCCTTCAAAAACCATTTTCAAAGTGCCGCTGCCCGGAACTATGAAATCTTGGCACTTATACTGATCTGCGTGGGCATGGCGACCCACCACGATGGGAAGATTCCAGTTTTTTACGAGACGGGGAATGTTGTTACAGATGATGGGCTCTCTAAATACTGTACCACCAAGAATATTGCGGATAGTTCCGTTGGGGCTCTTCCACATTTTTTTAAGTTGAAACTCTTTGACTCGATCTTCGTCAGGAGTGATGGTCGCGCACTTGATCCCAACATCGAACTTTTTAATGGCTTCAGCCGCTTCAATAGTGACTTTGTCATCAGTCTTGTCGCGGTGCTCAATGCTTAGGTCAAAATATTTAATATCTAAATCAAGATACGGAAGCACAAGCTGCTTCTTAATCATATCCCATATGATTCTGGTCATTTCGTCCCCGTCCATCTCTACTACGGGGTTTGTTACTTTAATCTTTCCCACTATGCTGTCTCCTCAATAATGTATCATTTATGGTAATAGAACCAACAATCTAGACTAATTCTTGGATTATGTCATGGGTCGAAAGGTGATTATTTGATCGTCACTTCGCTCGGGTCAGTGGTTTGCATAAAATAGTGCAGGGAACGTCCCGCTTTTGAGAAGGACTGACTTTTGGAATTAAGTTCTATTATTGCGAGGACTTCTGTGGCTGTGCCGGGCCAAATGTTGACAATAAGGCCTTGCGAGTCGTACAGCATTTTGAAGATTCCAAGACCCGCCCCGCCACTCTTTGTGTCTATCAGGCGCTCATTGTCACTTCGAAGGAGTATTTTTGAGGCGTA
>CAXNGG010000060.1:0-8878 GCA_964201885.1 Oligoflexales bacterium | reverse complement strand
CCCGCAAAAGCAGACCCTGCAGGTATTTCATGCGAAGTACAATCGACAAAACCTTAATACTAAGCCAGCGGAGACCAGACGCACCTGTCAAACCCTTAACTATCAGGACAGGCAGGCCAAAGCTGCATGACATTTACTGGAAACTTCTGTTAACCATAAGTGAATCGATCTAAAGGCATAATTTATTTCTATTTACGTTGCCTTTGGAAAATAAGTGGCTTCCATGTGATGAATATAGTCTTTAAACGGACTGTGTGATTTCCATTTTTCACCAAATGGAACTGGTAACGGAGCGCACAAAAGGCTTGAGAGAAACGCATAAATCGTACAGTCTACTTCGGAAATTTGATTTCCGTGGAAATAGGGTCCTGAGGCAGACATCAATTTGGAAAGTGAGCTCATGTCTTGATCAAGCATCATCTCTAGCTCTTCGAAGCTATGTCGCGCGACTCCTTGTCCAACCGCAGTTCGTTTAACCGATTTTCTTAAGATTTCTGGCAAAATCGTTTTTACAATAAGCGGCATGCTGCCAAAATATGCTTTCTTGACAACGGCCCAATTGGCATCAATGCCCCAGCGACTCCAAAGGATTTGAAAATAGGTACCGTCTTCTAACATACGTCGACAGGCATGTCCGAGGGCCTTTTGTTGGTCTGTGAGATGGGAATCCATATGGACATGGAACTCTTGAGATAGAAATCTAATGATGAGTTGCGAGTCGCCAAGATACTTGTCTTGGTAGCGGATATAGGGCATTTTTCCTTTTGGTGCTTTCATAGGATCAAAATTACAGATTTCATAGGGTAGCTTTGCTACATTAAGAAAACATAAAAGTTTCGTACAAAAGGGACTTGCATTTGGTGTGCCCCAAGCGGCTGGTCCTTGGTAGACGGAGATGGTTTGAGTAGGATTCATAAATGACCAAAGCCTTTATCTTGTTAGTTTTTAGAAGTTGATCTTGAATTATTCCTGGTCTTTTCAATGAAATCAAATGTAAATAGCGTTTCATTTAAATTACCTCGCTATCGACACTAGGCTATCTGGAGCGAGTGATCTCAAGCTTTGATTGTGTTCTTTTCCACCAGAAAGAAAATTCGTTCCTGGCTTTGAACCTCAGAGAGCGATATTTTTAGGAATTGTCTTAGGAAACTTAGGGAACTATTCCTTTCGTTAGCAAGTTCTTTGTTCTTTTTTAGGACGAAACTTAGTTTGGGCATTAGCGGTTGCTTCTTAATCTCTAGGGACCTTTTTTTGTTTGAATTCAAAAGCTACTTCAAACCTAACGGATATTGCTTTGGTGCTATTATGGCCTATGTCGTCTGGCCCGTCATTAAAGTCTCGACTTCAGGCTTTCTGTTTTTTATAAGATTTGGGGCCCTCGGCTGCTAAGTGCAGTCCTTGGGAGAGGTTGCCCTCTTGTCTAACTTGCAGTAAGTATTATTTATTTCTAAAATGATGTCTTTTATTTTAGATTCCTCATCAAATTCTAATGTAAAAAGGCCTAACTTTTAGTACGAGTGTCTTAGGCCCATTTTATAGAGGGGAAGAAAATGAGAGTACTATTGGTAGAAGATGATCAGGCGATGTCAGATCTTTTGATTCGTGTCCTAAGGGATGAGTCCTATGCAGTAGATCATGCAGCAGATGGCCAAGAGGCTGAATGGCTTGCATTTGAGAACCCGTATGATTTAATCATTTTAGATATTATGATTCCCAGAAAAGATGGTCTAAGTGTCTTGAAAGCTATTCGCCAAGGTGGCATTGTGACGCCGGTAATGCTTTTGACGGCTCGAGATAGTACAGATGACATCGTGCGAGGATTAGATCTTGGAGCTGATGACTATGCTACCAAGCCTGTTGCTATCGAAGAGCTTCTTGCCAGAGCGCGGGCGCTGATTCGAAGAAAAGATAAAATAACCAGCGCTTCCCTTTCAGCAGGTCCCATTGTCATCAATCCAGCTCGCCGCGAGGTTCTTATTGAAGGCAAAGTGGTCGACCTCACTGTCAAAGAATATGCACTCTTAGAGTATTTTGTTCGCAATGCGGGAACGGTATTGGGTCGGACTCAACTTTCTGAACATGTGTGGGATATGAATTTTGAGCCAACCAGCAATGTGGTCGATGTCTACGTCGGTTACTTGCGCTCCAAAATTCAATTAGCCATAGGCGATAAACTCATTAAAACGGTGAGAGGTCACGGCTATATGCTTGATATTGACAACTCACTTCCGTCCGGGGATATGGACAATGAAGCTATGAATGTTCCTTGAACGTTTACAGTTTAAATACCGACTTTGCATAAGTCACCTTTTCCTGCTTGCTACGCTATTTGTAGGGGTAGGAATTGGTGTTTTTTATGCGGTTAAGTTTTTTATAAATTCTACGGTCGATGAATCCTTAGTAGCTCTTTCTCACTCCATTCGTGAAAATCACTTGGGGCAATACGAATCTCCTTTAGAGTTGTTTACCAGAGAATTTAAAGGAATTCTAGGGGGGGAGTCCGATGATTTCTTGGGGGTGAACCTTGACGGCCGCTATGCGCAAATCATTACGATTAAAGGCGATGTTCATAGCCGGTCCAAAAATTTTGAGATTCATATACCGGTTACTGGACGCTCCTTGTCTCGGGCAGAAAAAGGATTAGAAACATTAGAGACTTTTAAAGTTTCTGGCATGCCTTCGCTCAGGCAAATTACCATTCCAGTCATGCTGAGGGGGATGTTTACCGGTCAGGTAATACAGGTAGGTGCCTCCATGGAGAAGAATGAAAGGCTTCTAGAGAGCGTTTTGTTGGTTCTTTGGACGGTACTGCCAATTGGTGCATTTGTCGCGTCTCTTATCGTTTATTTTATGGCGATGTCAGCCTTGACACCAGTCAGCGTCATGACCAAAGCAGCGTCGTCTCTTGAGGTGCAAAATCTTTCCGGGCGCATTCCGGTTCCCAAAGCTAGAGATCAACTTAGTGAATTGGCCATAACCTTTAATCATCTCATCGACCGTATTCAAGACTCTGTTTTAAAATTGAGAAGATTTACAGGCGATGTCAGTCATGAGCTGCGCACGCCTTTGGCAGTCATTAAAGGCGAGGCAGAGTTTGCTTTAAGAAAACCTAGAACACCTGAAGAGTATCAAAAGACTCTTGAAATCATTCGTCGAGAATCAGGCGGCATGGCTAAAATTATCGAGGAATTGTTG
Source organism: Oligoflexales bacterium (assembly GCA_964201885.1). Taxonomy (GTDB): domain Bacteria; phylum Bdellovibrionota_B; class Oligoflexia; order Oligoflexales; family CAIMVM01; genus CAIMVM01. Next base: position 5,683 of record CAXNGG010000060.1, on the reverse strand, counting down.
CTTTTAGCCCGCGTTGAAGGGCACGCGGTTAAAATGAATTGGGGACAAGTTTCGACCCAAGCCTTCATTCGCCAGTTGCAAGAAGATGCAAAGTCGCTTGCGCAGGAAAAACAAGTTAGCGTGATCAGCGATGTAAAACCTGGGGCTTACGAGTTTGAAGCTGCAGAAGGCTATTTGTTACTTGCTGTTAGGAATATTCTTTTTAATGCTGTAAAGCATTCGCCTGTTGGAGGCGAGGTTGTGATGTGTTTTGAGAAGATGTATTTTAAGAATGCACAGAGCACAAATTTTATAATTACCCTTTCAGATAAGGGCACCGGGATCCCTGAGCAGGATATTCCATTTATATTTGATCCTTTTTACCGCGTTGATTCCGCTCGCAATCGATCTGTGGGTGGCAGCGGCATAGGCCTTTCCCTGGCCATGGCCTTGATAAAAATGCATGAGGGTAGGGTGGAAGTGGAGTCACAACTCGGAATTGGCTCCCATTTTAAAATCACAATTCCTCAAAGTAACGGACTTAACAGGAAAAATGAAAATATGGAAGTGCTGCCACTTAAAGAAGGCTTGCAAACGTAGCATCTTTCGAAGTGTTCGAAATGATGCCCATAACTTTTCTTGATATTTCGCCATCAATCAGATTTTCCCAGCCTTTAACTCGCTCATCAAGGGCCGGTATTAAGTCTTCTTTTAGATGAGCCAGCATGATTTTTTCAGGCGGCTTGCAAGCAGTGTAAAGTTCTTCAGAGTCTCTTTGGATGATCGCAATATACTTTTTTTCGATGAGGAACTCTAGGCTGTCTCTTATCCATGTCGAAGGAACCCGAATTTTTTCGTGGATTTGATCAAAGTGGATCCCGCCTTTTAGATGGCTCCAAAAAGCCTCATAAACGATGATGAGACAAAGATTTGGTACAAAGCCTTCCAGCTGCTTTTGATCATATGCCGATTCCAGGGACGTTTGTTTTATGAGCTCTTCCTCTTCTTTTTCAACTTTGAAGCCTTGTTCGAATCGCCAAGCTAATAGGGCTCCCACCATAACGATGACCCAACAAATATAGAGCCAGGTTAAGAACAAGGGGAGGGCGCCTATGGCACCGTAAAGAACCGAATTTTTAGAAAAATACTTTACGTAATAACCAAACACATCTCCTGCAATTCCAAGCGACACGGCCGAGAATAAAGCTCCATAGGCAGCATATTTTATTTTGACGTTAGTGTTGGGGATGACTTTATATATAAAGAAAAATATAGAAAAGCCGCTAATCGTACTAGTTATAAAACCCATTACGGTTCCTAGAACGCTGCTCTGTTCACCGCGAAAGCCTGCGAGAAAATTGGTGATGCCAAAGGTCGAGAGATAAAAGAAGAGTAGCGAGCAAAGGAAGGTTCCTAAGGTGAGAAGGGTCCAGAAATACACAAACCTCGCTATCATAGTCCTTTCAAGTCGAACCATCCAAATTCTATTAAGGGCTTGTTCAATCTGCCTTAAAAGCAAGATCAAAGACACAAGGATCGACACAAAGCTTGTGACACCAATTTGGGTGAGGGAGAGGTTGGAAATAAGTTTATCTAGGGTTTCAGAAACTGTGGAGCCGGTGCCTTCAGCAAGATTTTGAATGATAAATGATTTGATGGAGTCAGAAACTTTAGAACCCCCAGCCATGAGGGGCTTAAAAATAGAAATGATTGTAAATATCGCTGCTAGAGATGGAACGATTGAGATTAGGGTAACATAGGCCATTGCCGAAGATTGCTTAAGGACATCCAGGCGGATCATGTCTGACCAAAGTAGTTTGAATATGTCCTTATACGAGAGAATCGAGTCTCTCAGGGCAAATTTTCTCACTAACATCGGCTACTCCAAATCAGTGGACAGTTTTCCAATTGCTGCGATTATGTATCCATTCTTTTATATCATATGTCGTGTTTTTTTCCCATTTCACGGCAGTTCTTTGCTCCATGAACATTAAAAATAGACTGTCAAATATGTTAAGAAATAGGTCTAGTTGCCTTAGGCGCATAGGTATCGATACTTGCTGGGGGGCTTCGTCATCTTCATCACTGGGAGTGGGCAAAACTAGCCCTCTTGGGCGGAGATCAATGGCATTGAGTGTCGTTCGATATTCACCGACACCAAGGACATCCATGCCTATCTTTAACTCGCGAATGGTCTTGCCAGTAACTAAAGCTACGGCGGCCTCAGCAGAGTGCGCAGGGTCGCCCCCGCGCATGGTATTTTGTTGGCCTGAAGTTGCACTTGTTACCACTCGATCATCTATCCAAAGGGTTAACTGGACGGGTTGCTTTGCGTGTTTAGGGATTAGGGTCAGTTGACTGTCTTTTTCAATGAGATACCAAAGCCAGGTTAAAAACTCATATCCTAGAAAGAATTTACTTTTACCGAGGGCCTGCAACTCAGAGTGCAGTTGGTCTTCAGCTTCTTGGGAGTCTTTAGTGGAAGCTCCCTGTCTTTTTCCAGGCTCTTTTTCTTTTGCCACAACTTTTGCCGCAACTTTTGCTAATTCGTCTGGTCTATTTGTGATGTGGTTTCCCTCGGTTTCAAATTTCTTCGCTTCCATTCCAAGTCCTTCATGTCGCCTAGTCTACGGCGTTGTGATATATTTCGAGTGTGTCTGGTAGCGAGGAGATTAGGTCTTCATTTCGAAAATGTAAAGGAGGCATGGAATTGGCAGGCAAAGAGAAGCATCCCAAAAATTCCAGCGGCCAAAATGAAGACGAAAAGCTTTTTCATGAATGGTTAGGGAAGCTTGACAACGCTGAGATTCGCCTAAAAAATGACCACAAACACTCAACCCCCAAGCAATCCGGCGGCGGCAATATAGTTTTGGACCTTCATGGGTGTACCTTAGCCTTAGCCCAGGAAAAGCTGGAGAACTGTATAGAAAATATACTGGCCCAAAATCGGGGCTCTGAACTTAAAGTGATCACAGGAAAAGGCATCCGCAGTGCAGGGCCGCCTGTGTTGGCAAGGGAGGCTTGGGAGTTCGTGGTAAATCGCTATCACTCGCGAATTGCTCGGATAGATTCCTGCCCAGCAGACACTCTTTTGGGTGGAATTCCAATCCGTGGATATTTTGTTGTCGTATTTAAGAGGTAGGCCTTTTTTTGAGAGGGCTTTCTCTGGGTAAAGAGTTTCTTTTTGCTAAAGGGGCAACGAATTTGCTTATCTTAGCCAAAAAACAACCGAAATAAATAGGGACCTCCGTTTGGGTTGATATTTTTTAGGAATATGCCAGTGGCCAGTGATTCAGAAATTGACAAATCAAAATTCTCTATCGACGGCGCAAAAGAGAAAGATAGCGAGTTTAATGGACTCTTTGATCAGGAGCCCAGTTTTAAGTTGTCTTGGGAAGATCCTGGGCCGACGACGCAGCGGTTTAAGGTTTCAGACTTACCCCGCGAAGTGCGTTACTCCTTAAAAAATATAAGCCGATCAAATCTTATATATGGTGCGTTTGGAGTTTTTTTACTGCTGATTGGTGGGTTATATGGGATTCAGAGAAAGTCGAAAGTGGCGAAACCCGCATTAGCTGTTGAAGACAAGGTACTGGCGGCGCTTCCCTCGGAGTTAACTGAGACCCTTTGTTCTGCAATGATTTGGCAAGGTGAGCTTAGAAAAGAGCTCCCCGGGATTCAGGACTTAAATGTTCAGCTGCGCGTGTATGACTGTTTGCAATTTTTAAAGTCCCCAGCTCTTAGAGATAAATACGCTAAAAAAATGGTATTTTCGGAATTTAATCTCTACAAAAACATCGTACATGTACTCTATGATGAGCCTGGTGTTTCTGCCTTTGATGGGGATTGCTCTAAATCCCCTAAGAGTAAACTCTGCTTAGCAGATGTCTTGGCTTATAGGGCCAAGGGCAATAGTGCCAAACTCAAAGTTGAACTTAATAAAGTGATTGAGGCTAATGGCTTAGCAGTTTCATTGGTGGAGCTTATAAAAGCCGAAATGGCTCTAAACGAGGAAAATTGGGCTCTCTTTAAAAAATCAGTAATGGGCTCTGTGCAGGCCTGTCCCAAATATTTAACGGGCTTACGAAGTGAAATTCTAACATGGGCTCAGATTAGTCTCTTAAAGAGAGGGTCTTTTACTGAAGGCGCTAATTTTGGGAATATAAATTTGAAAGTCCTAGCCGGTGAAGACAAGAATGCCACTTGGAAGTCCCGCTACCTAGCCCAATACTCTTCACCAGGATCTAAAGACAAACTTGTTCAATATGCCTTCTCCAAAGCTGGAGTAGTTCAGTTGGTGAAGTCACCTGAACTTTTTGGTCTCATTGTGCCGGAAGCTGTACGACTTAAGCTAGGCACTCAGATATTAAGTCGATTTGATTTGGTTTGGGACTTTCAAAGCCTAGAAGGAAGCTCGCAACGTAAGTCAGCAGAAGATGTAATTCTTTGGAAGGCCCGAGTTCTTCTGTCGCTTAAAAAGAACCAAGAAGCCGAGATTTTGTTAGCCAACTGGCTTCAGTTGAGCCGTTCCGTTTCCAATGAATATTGGTATGTAAGAGGACTTGCCAATGTGAGGCTCGATAAATGGAAACAAGCGCAGCTCTTCTTCAATAAGGCAAAACAGTCTGGTCCTATTCACTGGACACTCTTTTGGAACCTGGGATTTGTTGCCGCAAAATTGGGCCAGTCCCGCTTGGTTTCGGAATTTGCTAATGCCACGATGAAGGATGTGGTAGGTCCTAAAGCGGATAGGCAGGCTTGGATGCAGCTTATTTTGGCAGAGGAGGCTTTCGCGCGTAAAGATAGCGCCGCCAGTGTCGCTTTAACTAGGCGTTTTTTGAATACTTTTCCAACGGACGCTGCCGGTTGGGATTTGTTGTCCAGAGGGTTGAAGCAAATGGGGAAACGGGCAGAATCCGTAAAGGCAGGTATGAAGCTAGATGAACTTGAGGCACAACTAAAGTATTACTTAACCGACCGGTATTTGTTTGCCCCTAACGGTCCGTTTTCAGGACTGCGCTAAAATAAAGGACTTACCATTTGATTCCTGCAAAAACCTTTGAATTGCGAATTGTGTTTTTGGCTCATAACCGCTCTGCGAGTGAAATTTTTGAGACCAAGGAGTTGGTCACAAGTTGGCTCGCTGGAAATGGCGTGGAGTCATTTGTGGAGGGTGCGATCGATGATATTTATGTGGACCACCGCTACGATCAGTCCCTAGATGATTTTTACCAGGACATGGGCGGCAATTTGGCCCCCGTGTCCATTTATGATTACAGTTTGGAGTACCTAGCCGATTTAAAAGCTAAGCTTCTTTTGGCGTTTCCTGATTCGATTGCTATTGAGGATCACTCCATGGACTCGCAGGTCTGGATGGAAGGCTGGAAAGAAGGATTTAAACCCATTTTTAGTGAGATGTTCTGTATTCATCCTCCTTGGGATAAGCCAACCCAACCTGGTCTCATTTATATAGATATTGAGCCAGGGATGGCCTTTGGGACCGGTCAACATGCGACAACTCAAATTTGTATGAAAGCGCTTGAAAAATTAGAGAACCGAGATATTCAAGGCAAGACCTGCCTCGATGTAGGGACTGGCACGGGTGTGTTGGCAATTGCGGCTAAAAAGCTTGGTTTTGCTGAAGTTGTCGGAACGGATATCGATCATCTTGCTGTGGAGAGCTCTCAGTACAACTGCAAAGTCA
>CAXNGG010000059.1:0-8913 GCA_964201885.1 Oligoflexales bacterium | reverse complement strand
TGCGATCAAAAATCGAGCCATTAAAGAAAAAAGCTAAAATGCTCAGAAAACACAAACCCCTCATTTTGAACTGGTTCAGAGCAAAAGGAGAGCTTTCATCTGGGGTTGTAGAGGGCCTAAATCTTAAAGCAAAACTGACAGCGAGAAATTCTTACGGTTTTAAGAACCCAGAAATGCAGAAAATAGCCTTGTATCATCAGCTTGGAAAACTACCAACTCCTGAATGGACCCACAAATTCTGCTGACGAGGCGAAAAAAATTGTTGAGATACCGCGTTGGGGATATCAAGCCAGATTTAGAAATTAAAGATTGTCTAAAAATATTGTAATTCTAGGCCATGGGAGCTGTCTGTAAGCTACTCTTGGCATCAATCACTCTAGGATAGAACCCTGTTTGCTAATGGCGCTGAGGCTTGGCGCTAAAAAAATAAAAAGAACCCATCATCATAGAAATAGGATTCCACCTCTGCCGTTCTAGAGAAAGCATGTGTAAATCGGAGGTCGTTTGTTAGAGAACTGACTTTCAAATACAGAGCAAGGTCATCCCTATTCCCATCAGGCAATATTAAGTCCATAACTGTCAGAAAATTTGATTGTTATAGAGGGATTTCATTTAGTGGTGCGCGGGGGGGGACTCGAACCCCCACACCTTGCGGCATACGCCCCTCAAGCGTACGTGTCTACCAATTCCACCACCAGCGCAGTCTAAATATTCTAAGGAATCTACTTAGCGGCAGGAGTAGCTTCTGTGCTACTGCCTGGAGCTGTAGTTGAGGGCATCTCTTTAACGGGTTCGGATCCAGCGGCTTCTTTAGGTGTTGCGGCATTCTCTAAGGGCTTCGTTACCGGTGCTGAAACTGGCTGCGAGCTGGTTGTCTTAAGCTTTTCAGAAAGACCGACATTACCCACATTTCCTTTGAGCACGGTGAGCCAAAGTGAAGTCACCATAAATATACCAGCGGCTATGTAAGTAAGTTTTCCAAGTAGTGTAGTTGCGCCTGTAGCGCCGAAGAAACCTTGGCTGTTTCCACCGCCAAAGGCCGCAGATATACCGCCTTGATTCCCGCCCTGAATTAAGACCACTAAAATCATAAAAACCGCTACTAGCAAATGAATGCTTGTTACTAATGTTTCCATTCAATTAGACCTTTACTTCAGTGACCGCATTACGAAATTTTGCTTATCGCGGATTATAATCTAGTTACGTGGTGGCGTCTCCCAGAATTGAACTGGGGACACATGGATTTTCAATCCATTGCTCTACCGACTGAGCTAAGACGCCTTACCACGACGCAAGTTTTTACAGATTCCCAGATGTCGAGTCAAGCTATAAGTCGTGAATTTCAAATTACTGACGTCGTAATCGTAAAAAACTGATTATTTTTTTTGCAAATAAGGGAAAAAAGCCTATTGCTGCAAAAGATATAATCAAACCTGGGGAGGCAATGGCTTCAATCGAGGTAAGGGAGCCAAGTTCTACCCCGGCATTAACGTATAGAATGGTTCCAGGCAGCATGCCGAGCTGGCTAATTAGGAAATAAGTGCGCAAGGGTATATTTGTGAGTCCCATAGTTAAGTTGATTACAAAAAAGGGTAGAAGGGGCGTGAGCCTCAATGCGAAAAGATAGAACATTCCTTCATTTGCTATTCCCGAGTTAATGGCCGACATTCGGGAACTAAACCTACGATTGATTCCATCTCGCAGAAAATATCTGGCACTCAGAAATGCAGCACTGGCTCCTAACGTACTTGCCAAGGAAACCAAAATAGTGCCCTTCACTAAGCCAAATATTGCCCCCCCCGCTAAAGTAAGAACGGTGGCACCTGGCAGTGAAAGGCCAGTGACTAGGATATAAATCAAAGCAAAGAGAACCAGGGAAACAATTGGGTGCTGGCCAGCAAGGTCCACGAGTTCTCTTTGACGGTTCTTTAGCAAGTCCACGTTTGCAATTAGCGCAAGATCAAAATGAATGTAGGCCCATATGATGGCTCCAATAAGGGCCACAACTATAATGTAAAGCTTTTTCTTTGCCATCATGAGAAGTTGCCATGAAAGAGCACGTCTCTTTTAAGACACTTAAGCATTTCCAGCCATCGCAAACATAGGTAGATACATAGCAAGTAATATTACAGCGACCGCTCCACCAATGCCCACCAGCAAAATGGGCTCTATGAGTGACAGCATGGAACCCACGGCAAGCTCTACTTCCTCTTCGTAGAAAACAGCAATTTTTGAGAGCATATCATCAATTTTACCGGTCTCCTCACCAACCATAATCATGCTAACAACCATTTCTGGAAAAATACCCCCTTTTCTTAAGGGCTCCGAAAATTTACCGCCTCTTTCAATACTTTCTCGAATTCCTAAGATAAAAACTTCAAGACTCAAGTTTCCCGAAGAGGCCGCGCAAATGGTCAGCGCTTCAAGTAAATTGACGCCAGAGCCAAGCATGGAAGCCATGGTATTGCAAAACCGCCCGACGGCTATTTTCTTAATGACACCTCCAATTACAGGTGCTTTTAGGGCAATGACATCGAACTGAAATCTTCCTTTTTCCGTATTTATCCAGACCCTAAAGCCAATGGCTAGTGCAACTACAGAAAGAACCAAAGCAACCCAGTTGTTTACAAGTTGATCTGACATTTGAAGTACTGCGGAGGTCAGGGCTGGAAGTTCTTGGCCACTATCCTTAAAGTTAGTCGCCATGGCAGGTACTACAAAGGTCAAAAGGCCTGTGATAACCCCAATGGCTACGACGGTTACCATGGTGGGATAGGTCATGGCCTTCTTAATTTGTGTCTTAATTTTAGCACTACGTTCGATATAACCACAAAGTTGAACCAAAATACGATCCAAACCGCCCGAAGCTTCCCCGGCGCGAATCATGGAAGAATATAGAACATCAAAGATATCTGGATGTTGTGTCATTGCGTCAGAAAGCTTCGACCCACCTTCAATGGCATTTCTCAACGCATAAATAGTCTTTTTAAATTGGCGGTTTTGTTGTTGCCCGGCGAGAAGTTTTAGCGAATTGTTTAAAGTGACGCCCGATTGCAACATCGTCGCAAATTGTTTAGTGAAAACAATCAAATCTTTATTAGTCGGGGAGCCGTTACCCATAGATAGCTGAACATTTCCGTTGCTGTCACGATAGACCCAGCGCATCAAAGCGACTCCAAAAACCGGGGTTTCGCCTTCCGAGACATCCGAATCCTTTGCATCGATTGCCATCTGAACCGAGATAAGATGGAGCTTCATTCCGCGTATTTTGTTCTTTAATGCGTCCCGGTCTTTAGCTTCAAGAGAGCCCTCTATCTTCTTGCCGGCAGCATTCAATGCTTTGAAATTGTACTTAGCCACAATTTGCTCCAAAAAAAGTGTTACTTTCTTGTTCCAGAACCGGCACTCGTCATAAGCATTTTGCTGATTAGGTCTTCCAATTCATTTCTCTCATAGCAAGTGTCAAAAGCTTGTTCTGTAGTGATAAGCTTCTTCTTTACTAAGTCCACTAAGGATTGATTTAAAGTGCTCATGCCTGTTTGTTCTTGGCCTGACTGCATGCTTGAATAAATAGCCTGCAATTTGTCTTCTCTAATATTAGATCTTATCGCAACATTTGGAATCAGAAGCTCTGTTGCTAGAACGCGTCCTCCTTTAGAGGAGGATACAAGTTGCTGGGTCATCACAGCCACCAAAGAGAACGAAAGTTGGGTTCTAACCTGCGACTGTTGATGAGGTGGAAAAACGTCGATGATGCGATTGAGCGCTCCAACACAACTATTTGTATGAAGTGTGCCAAAGACAAGGTGACCCGTCTCTGCTGCGGTAATCGCTAAAGCAATAGTTTCAGGGTCTCGCATCTCACCTACAAGAATAATATCTGGATCTTCGCGTAGGGCGCTTCTAAGAGCAGAACTAAAGCTATGAGTGTCAGAGCCGACCTCTCTTTGATTTACAAGGCAATTTTTGTGACTATGAACATATTCCACTGGGTCTTCTATGGTTAATATGTGGGAATTTCGTGTCTCGTTAATATAATCGATCATGGCTGCAAGTGAGGTGGTTTTGCCTGAACCTGTGGGTCCGCACACAAGAAATAGTCCGCGCGGAGATTTTATCAGGTCCACAATTTTTTTTGGAAGATTTAGAGAAACTAGTGAAGGAATTTGAGTAGAAATGAGTCGAAAGACGCCACTAACCGCGGCTTTTTGGGTATATATATTTACCCGGAATCTTGCAACTCCTTTGAGACTCAAAGCAAAGTCAAGCTCCATGCGTTCTTCGAATAACTTCTTCTGTTTCTCTGTTAATACGGAATATATGAGACTTTTAGTGTCGCTTGGTGTCATAGCAGTTAGGTTAAGTGGAATCAGATTTCCATTGACGCGAAATCTCGGAGGACTTGCCGGTGAAATATGCAAATCCGAGCCTTTTTCATCGAGTAAAGCTTTTAAAAGTTGCGGTAAAGCGTATCCTAACTCAGCCATAAATATTTCCTATTTCTAAGCGGCATTTTGCTGCTCCTGTGCCGAGTCTGAATCCGTAACCCTAATGACTTCAGAAATCGGCGACGTTCCCTTAAGAAGTTTAATGATGCCTGACTGGCGAAGGCTGACCATTCCTGAGCGAATTGCTACCGATTTCAATTCGATCGAGGAGGAGTTTCTAATGATACATCTCTTAATATCGTCATTTAGAACCAAAACCTCGTGTACCGCAACACGGCCCTTCATGCCGGTGTTGTTGCAAGAAGGACATCCTTTCCCTCTGTATGCTCTGTATTGATGGGCCCAAGACTCTGCCACGCCAATTGAAATAAGGCGCTCAGGAGTTCCTTCCGGATCTACTTCCCGGCAGTTTTCGCAGATTTTTCGCATGAGTCTTTGGGCAACTATGCAATTTAATGAAGCGACTAGGTTGAAGGGTTCAATTTCCATGTTGATCAGTCGAGCTATCGTATCAACAGCACTGTTTGTATGAAGGGTAGAAAGCACCATATGGCCGGTTAACGCGGCTTTTACAGCAATTTCAGCAGTCTCTCGGTCGCGAATCTCGCCCACCAAAATAACATCTGGATCTTGTCTCAAAAAGGCCTTTAGAGCGCTTGCGAAATTTAATCCAATAGAAGGCTTCATGTTTACTTGATTCACCCCGGGCAGAGCAAATTCAACGGGATCTTCTGCAGTCATGATGTTGGTTTCTTCATCGTTGAGTTCCTGAATGGCTGAGTAAAGTGTAGTAGTTTTTCCAGAGCCCGTCGGGCCCGTAACTAGAACCATGCCATTGGGTCTATAGATATTGTCTTTGAAATTTTTCAGTTGCTCAGTTTCAAATCCGAGTTTTTCCATATCTACTTCAAGGCTAGATTTGTCTAGGATTCGTAGTACAATTTTTTCGCCGTATAAACATGGAAGGCTGTTCACTCGAAAGTCAATGTCTTTGCCAGAATAGTTAATTTGAATAGCTCCGTCTTGAGGTAGACGGCTTTCATCTATTTTCATTTTTGCCAGAATTTTGATTCTCGCAGTAATTTTATCTTTATAGTGTTTTTGAAGTTTTGAGACTTCTATGAGGATGCCGTCAATCCTCAGGCGTATCCTCATAAATTCTTCATAGGGCTCAATATGGATATCAGAAGCCTTGCGGGTTATACACTGAATTAAAATTTCAGAAACGAGGTTTACAATTCGGTCATCGGTTTTTTTGTCTGTGATGATCACTCGATCACTGGCTACTGCTTTTTCGGTGGTTATATCTTGGCCAGAAGGGGAGTTTGGGGTTGACTCACTTTTCGGAGCAGCTTGCATTTCGATTTTTACGGATGCGTAATACTTTTGGAGAGCGTACTTGATATCCGACTCAAGAGCAAAGACGGGCTTAGGATAGTAGCCTGTCTGAAATCTAATTTGCTCATTTGCTTTAATATCCTTAGGATTAGCCATGGCTACCATAAGGTTGTTTCCGGCTCGGTCAATGGGAATCACCTTATAGTCTTCAGCCAATTTTTTCGGCATTAGCTTGACTATATCTGGTGAGATATCAGCGGTTTCGAGATGTATTTTATTGACGCCATATATACTTGCAAAGGCATCAAGTATTTTTGCATTTGTAGTGATCTTTAAGCTTTCAATTACTGAATGTAAAAGCAGACCGTCTTTTTGAGATTTTTCAATGGCAGTTTTTATGGCTTCTTGCTCGACACCAAGCTTTTGTGCAAGTAGTTTTTGTAATTCCAAACTCATTAGCCATTCCTAAGGTATTGAATGGCTTTTCGGAATCTATGAATTTAACTTTAAAGCCTGATAGGCGTAGGCGGCAGAAACGGACAGTCTGCGCACCATCATAAGTTGACCGTTGGCGAGTTGAAATAAAAACTGGAGTGAGGTTAACTTACTGTTAATATTGAATTCGTGGGTCATTTGCAGAAGCGTCTTGGCGGCTTTTCTAGAGTGGAGAATCAAACCGTCGCTAATTAAGTAGGTATGGTCTATCTTGAAGATATGACATTGAAAGATATCTGATTTTTCAATTCCATCAAAGGTCTGATTTTTGGCAGCCTGAACTGAAATTTTCTTGCGACTATTGGCTAAAAGATCAATGATTTGTAAGCTGTTTGGGTTGACGTCTACAACTTGAAAAAGGCTGTGGTGACTGTTTCTAAGTTCCAGTAGGAAATGCATAACCTCTTTGGGTAATGTTTTGAAGAAGGGTGCCTGATACAACGCGTAAGCCGGACAGGTGAGGTGGTTTAAATGGTCAAACTTTTCAAGGCGATCTAAAAGAAAATACTCTATAAAATATTTAATTCTTACCTTGTAGAAATCATCATCAGAAAAAAACTTGCCCGTCAGATGCTGGAACTCCTGTTGTGCGTTGATTGCAGACTCTTGCGCTAAGTGTTCGAAGCACCAAGTGTATATGAGATCGGTAGCTTCGCTAATGGATCTATCAGCCGTGGCAAAGTGATTAAAACGGCCTTCAATGGAAGGCTCAATATTTGGATTTAATTTTAGATCTACAAGCATGAACTTAGGTCTCTTTGTTAGTTGTATAGGAGGCACCGTTGTTAATCTAATGGCCAACCTTAACACGCATGGTTGTGTTCGTACGCCAATGACCCATAAATGGTACATTAACGGCTAGAGGGATTTCCATCTCCAAATATTTATTTGCTCCAACGCCTCGGATTGAATTAAGTTCAACTGGAATTCCGAAGTTGTAGAAGAAACGCTGCAACTCTCGGGGGGCGCTGTGGTCTAGGGGATCTAATTTAGGTCCATTTAAACTCAAGGCTATGATAGCCGTGAGTGCCTTTATACTAGGAAGAAATACAAATATAAGTCCGATGAGGATGGGTAGGATAGGCGAATTCACTACCTTTTTTGCTTCCATAGTTCCTCTGGGGTACCACTGATTTTTGACATAGAACGAGACGCGAGAAAGAACCAATCAGAAAGTCTATTTACATATATTTGGCAGTCTGTTCGTATTTCATCTTCAGCTGCCAATCTCACGATCTCTCTTTCAGCTCGTCGTGCGACGGTTCGACACACATGAGCTAGAGAATTAGCTTTACAGCCTCCAGGAAGCACAAAATTCTGCAGTGGCGGCAGGCTTGAAGTCCACTTGTCCATTTCCAATTCTAGACGACTGATTTCGGCTGGGCCAACGACTTTTTGAAGGTCCAACTTGAGCGCCTTAGCGGGCGTGGCAAGCTCTCCACCAAGGTCGAAAAGTTCATTCTGAATAAGTACACACGATTTGATGATTTGGGAAATGTCATCATTCTTAGCCTGGCTAGCCAATTCATCGACTAAAAGACCTACAAACGAGTTTAGCTCATCAATCGCCCCGTAAGCTTCGATTCTCTGAGCAGACTTGTGTATCTTTTCACCATTGGCAAGAAGAGTCGTGCCACCATCACCAATCTTTGTATATATTTTGTCCAGACGCATCTATTGCTCAGCCTCAGAAAGTTAGCTGAAACATCCTACACCGTATCGGCTATACATCAATCGTTAACTTCGCCGCCAGTCCAGGTCCCATTGACGGATTCCCGAAGTTTATCTGAAGGGCTAAAACTCACAACCCGACGAGCGCTGATTTCAATTTTACGGCCCGTGTGTGGATTTCGACCAGGTCGAGAGCGCTTCTCTTTTATGCTCCATTTTCCAAAACCGGAAATCTTTACTTCAGTTCCGTTTTCAAGCTTCATTTTGAGCTCTTCCAGGATCATTTCTAAGATTTCTTTAGCTTCCTTTACCGGATAGCCTACTTTATCCCTGATCATCTCGATAAGTACATCTTTTGTAAGAGTCATTTCTTTCGCTCCCTAATTAGCTGGTCGAAGGTTATCTACTTGCAGCTGTATAAACAAGTTCACTAACAATTTTAGCAGGTTCTCTCTTTTTTGAGAACGCTTGCTCATAAAAAATTGAATGTCTATTTAATGAGCTGCTCTGGTGCACTCGGGGATTGTTCGAATTATAGTCAATATTCTTCGACAAAATGAAATTACTCATCTTGTTCTTAAATATTCTTTGGCATAAAGTGTAGGGCAATAAATAAATTCAATGTAATTGGCTATAACGATTCGATGGGGTGAATATGATTGAAGTATCTGGTTTATCTAAAAGCTTCGGTGCAAACCGGGTTTTAGACGGCGTTTCCTTCGTTGTGCCTAAAGGCACAGTAGTCGGCTTTCTAGGTGCCAACGGAGCTGGAAAGACCACAACGATGGATATCCTTTGCGGATGTATTGGAGCCGACCAGGGAGAGGTAAAGATCGCGGGTTACGACATCACGGATCAGGATCTGGAAGCGAAGCGACGTTTAGGGTACCTGCCAGATGTTCCACCGCTTTATGGCGAGCTCACTGTTCAAGAATCCATTAAGTTTTCAGCAGAAATTAAT
>CAXNGG010000058.1:0-9034 GCA_964201885.1 Oligoflexales bacterium | reverse complement strand
TCGCGAGGGAGATGTGGTTCGCTTTTTTGGCTGTATCGGCGACACGCCGGACCTCGCCGCGCTCGATGGCGTCCTTACCAACAAATCACTTTGCGATTTGAGTAAACTTAGCTTTGCTTCCTGGATCGGGCTAGCGACACTAGGCTCCTATATTACGGGCAAAAAATTTCACCTGGTCTTCCAAGGAGTGCCTTTTAAAATCTACGATTCCATGCGGATGATGAAGACTTTTGAAGAGCAAGAAATCAAAAATGCAGTTCTGCCTCTGCTCGAAACCAAATCCGGCAAAGTATCTTTTGAATTGATTGATCTTGATCCTCTTCGCGACGCGGCTATGTCAGGTGAAGATTGGGTGGAGGGCAAGCCTGGTCTGAAACTGCTTATACCCGCGAGATATGTATTTCCTGATCTTCGCATGCAGCGCGAAGGGGGCCCCATCCCCGTGAAAGTTCAACACCCCCAAAAAGACCTCGCAAGTTTTTGGCTTCAGTACGCTGCTTACTGCAACACCACCGTGGAAATCAGCAGTGTCCTTGTTTATGCCGCTAAATTCAACATCATGCAAATCCTTGGCGAGATCAAAGCCAAAATGGTGTCAGGAGAAGCTGCCCTTAAGCTTATAGACCCCAAAAATTCTTATACTCTGGTTCAACGCATGGACACCATGATCGCAAACATTGAGCGCAGTTTCGATACACTTGCCCAAAAAGTGCAGACCCGGCATGACGCAAGTCTAAAGTCATATGCAGCTCTCACAATTCTTTCTACCACCTCGGATATCGATGGCCAAAGCTTCACTTCAGCAATGGCAGACTATGCCCATACGATTACGGGGATGGTTCATGTCGCAGCCGGCTGCGAGGATTGCGGAAGCGCCATAGGCGAACAACTTGGGTCCCTGCGTGCCACGCAAGTTCTTAAGAACGGGATGTCGACATTTACAAATCCATCTCCCGAAATGCTCACCGCGATTCGCGAAGCATTTGCGATCATGGATATCATGTCTGAAGACGACTGGACGGCAACGCGAGTCATCATCATGGACGAGATTGAGCATATTGAGGGCCTTATCGGACGCTGCATCGTAACTCTGCAGGGTTTTGACATGATGCGTCAGATTTTGGAACACCGCATTCAAGAGATGTCACTCGTAACAGAGCTTTTCAAAGCTAGCGGTGCTGACTCCCTCTTAGATCCTGACGTGAAAGAGCAAGTTCTTGGAAAGATCGGTGCCCACATGGTGACCGAACAAGAGAAGGTAGCGTTTGAGTTCTATCTTCCAGACGGATTTGCCCGATTTGCACAAACAGACCGTAAAGAGCCAGGCGACGTTTTGTTGTTCTGATTATGAATTTTGAGTGGGTAGGATCGACAAGACCAATTTAAGGGTCTTGCCTGAAGAGCCCTCCTACCCACAAGCACGCTCGGCCCCTGAAACCTGGGTCCTTTGGGCCCGATTGTCCCATTCATCTTGCCCAGTGCAACTTTTAAACACACCTTCCCTTTCAAAAAAACGGCTCTTATAGTTCCATTCTTCATTTCCAATCCGAGATTATGGGCCTTTAGGACCCAATGGCCCATCTCAGAAGATGGCGTATGCAAGAAATACTGGATCCACAGTTGGCGAGCTTAAATGCAGCAAATGGATCATTTAGCCGCTTGATCATTGGTATTTTGCTTTCGCGGCCAGAAGCCCCCCTTTTAGCTTCATGGCTCTGCGGGCAGGTCTGGCCGCTGACGACACTCTGCAAAGGATGAAGGATAGACCAAAACCTGCCAGCGTTGGCTAAGATTGGAGATGACTCATAAGGCGTTCTTTGCGAGGGAATGCAGGGAAATTATTCGCTAAAAAAAAAGGACCCTGATTCGCTGGTAACTTGCTGATAAAAAGCAAATTTTGCTGTTTTTAATATCGGCTGCTTTCAGTGTTCATCCAAGAAAACATGTCTCCGACGTGGATGGATGAAGTTTAAAACTTTATTGACTCGGCGAATTTATAGGTGTAAACACCCAATACTTTTTTAGGGCAGGCCGGCGGATGGATCTGGCGCCTCCTCCGATGAGTCAATGCCTCTGCCTGATAGGTCAGCAAATTTTGGTCCAGAGTACCGCGCCAGGGCGGTTGATTTTTTCTCTAAACGTGATGCAAGGGTTGATATGAAGTTTAAAAATGTATTTCTGGTAATGATGTGTCTTTTCTCAAGAATGGCTTTCGCCAAACAAGGGGAATGCATCAACGATATGTGCATTGCTTTTGAGGTTACCCTCAATTTTGAAGGATACCAGAATTCACCTATCGTATTTGGAGCTACAGGACTCACGGATATAGGCGGTGTAGCCACCGCACATGAAAGCGTTGTGACGCGTTCAGAATACACCTGTACCAAACAAGTAAAAGTCCTCCGAGAAACTTATTTAGCGATGAAAAATGTTATGGCAGCTATCGGTGGCACTGCCGGTGAGCTGCCACCTGTAATGTCTCCCTTACAACAACAGTTGGTGGCATTCTATGTGACCCTTATGCGCCAGACTGAGGGTTTTGCCTGCTCTCCGTCTGATTTTTCAGATTCTGGAAAAGGTTCTACCATTCAAGGAACAAATACATCTCCGAGCGGCGGCATTGCTCAATTTAGACGAGGAAGAATCGATGGCTTTATAGGCGACGGGACCAATGCATCTGTCTTTGTTTCTAAAGGCGATGGCACCAGCAACACTCTAAACGCAGGCGAGAGCCTCTTCCCTGGATGCATCATTGTCGGTGTGGATGCTGAAAAAGAAATTGTTATCGTCGAGCGCGATGGAGTGCGTGGGCAAATAACCGTGGGACAGTATTTCTAATTTTGTGTTCTGTAAGGCGTTGTGTCTTTTTTAATTTTTTGGAGTTTTTGATGTTTAGAAAAATGGGTTTTGTTTTTGTAATGGCCCTTATGGCCTCGACTGGATTTGCTAAAGAACTTACCTTCTCTTTTGATGTTCATAGTAGCTCAGGGGAAATTTATCCTTGTGATGCTGGAATGGTTCAGCGAGATAGCGGGCAGTTTTGTCACTTTAAAGGCACCTCCAAAGCTTGTAACGCTGCAGATATCGGCAGAACTCCAGCGGCTGTAGGCGCCGGAGACGCAGTTGATATCAATACAGGATTGCCCGTATTGCAACCTGGCAGTGACGCTTACGCTTGTATTTGCTCGGGAGCAAATGGCGGCAACTACCTTATGAACTTCATTCGCTACAAAGCGGCTCCTTGGGTAGGTACGGCCGCTGGCTCGCCTGATCCAAACCACTTAGGTTGGGGACCAGCCGTTAATGGCGTGGCTCAAGGTTCTAGAGAAGGCGTGACAGTATCGTCTCATATGAGAGGCGGTAATGCTTTAGCGGCTAACTCAGTTTCTCAATCACTGGCCACACAACTTGAAGCCGTAAACTTTAATTTCGGATCCGAACTCTATGGTGCCCAATTCTTTGTAGATTTCTGCTATCGTGGACCTCAGATCCCTTACTACTTGAGTGAAGGCAATCCCCAAAACGCATTGGCTAGCTTCTCTACTAAAGCTCACATCACCTCCACCAATCCTTTCTTGGCGGGTAATGGCGTAAAGACTCGCGACTATGTTTCTATGTCAGAGCTAACTCTTTCTTGGGATATGGCTTGCGATCAACAAGGGCTTGGTGAATTCAAATATGACCACAACGGTCGCGGTGAGTTTGACACGTTCTTAACCGACTTAACGGACACGGGCGCTCGTAGCAATCTAAGTTCTGCCTACACGTCTGCAAATGGACAGTCTATGACACCGAGTGCTGGTAGCACTTGGATTGGAAATCTTTCTGGCGCAACTAATGAATTTAAACTTGCCGGCAGCAAGAGCTCCTCTGACCTATCTACACAACAGCAACAGTGGATTTTTGGAAATCCAAGCAGCAGTTGGATCGCCCTCAACAATTCAAAGACTCCTCGTTTCTGCAAACTTCGTGCTTACTTTGCGGAAAAGCCATTCCGGGACCGTGAACGCGCATGGCAAAGAGCCGACGCCAGGTTCATCATGTACTGGAGCGTAGAGGAAGATCAGCAATAATGAATCTGATCAGGCGCACCTTAAACTTATTTGGCTTTACGTTCCTAGGGCTACAGGCAGCGACAGTAGCTGCCAAGCCCCAAGCTACGGTACCCAAGACACCCATTCTCTTGGTCGTAGCCCCTGAGCGTGACTTGCTTTTAAGAAAAGGTGCGTCTGATCTTGTTTCGATTAATGGTTTTGAACGCCAAGATATACGGCGTTTTTTTATGCTCGCTACGGGCCCAGAAATTGCCGATTTACGATACAACTTTGGCTCGTCTTTTTTTGGCGATTTGGGCGACAATCGTCTACGCATCATAGATGCCCCCTACACCAACTTACAGACCGCTGAGGAACGCTCAGTCAACTATAAAAAGCAGAGCGAAACCCTTTGGCAATGTGTGAGATATGTGGTTCAAGACACAGGCCCACAAGGCATCAAACCTGCCCCCAATCAAAAAGGTTGTAGTGTCTCCCGCATGGACTCTGAAACCGTGACAGCTCATGGCGGTCTCTGTTATTTTGAGATTGGTTTGGAGTCTAATTTCCGCGTATCCTATGAACTCAATAAAGACTGTGTTCAAAAGAAATATCTTGAAGACAACCAAATTGATCCCGGCGATTTTTTTGTGTTTTCGGGATACTATACAGCGGGCGATGCCTCCGGCTCAAGCCTCGACTTGAATCCAATATCACAGTCCCGATTGCACTTAAGCGTGGAGCCCTGGAACCGCACCCTTCCTCTGTCTGCAGATTTTGGTCGAGATTATCCGCGTTGGCCCTCAGCGATTCATCAAGATCTTCACATCGGGGCTTTGAAAGTTTTTAACAGCTCAGATGGTAAGCAACTTTTGGAAGTTCCCCTGTTAGCAAACAATCGCTGTCCCGCTACTTGTGTAAACGGTTCTTGTGCTAGTTTGTGTAATTTTTCGGGTGCCATTGGAGGTCAGAGCCAAATCGCTCAAATACTCCCCAATGGAAAACTCCAAACACTTGATAGCTGGTTTTCTGGCAACCTGGTCCCTGCTCAATGGGAGGGGATGCTTCCTGCTCAGCACGTGGTTGACTTTGCTATGATAAAGAAGGGTGGGCGTTACCGCATTACTACTGACTTAACCTACACAGAGGCCTATTTCAGACTCTTTAGAGACGGATTCCAATCCTTCAAACTTCAGCTGGAAGACTTTGCAGGCGGAATGGATCAGACAGGCACCATACAAAGCCTGCCCACACTTTCGCCCTTAAATCAGGTTGATGGCATTCCGGGAGCCTTTCCCACGTTGGCTCAGTTTCCCGGGTATGGACGATTACTACCCACACTCACTCCCTTAGAAGCTTTGCAAAAGCTACTCCTTATTCCTGACTGGCCCCCTTACTATGAATCCTCGTGTTTCGCTGGAACATGCTCTAAAGCTCCCAGCAAAGACTCCCAAATCTCTCTAGAAGTGGATTTTTCGGTGCTTGAATCCGAACCTGGACAACAGGCCGTTCTGGGTAATTTCGTAGTTAGACGAAAGTCAAAATTGGGCGCGACCTATGACAGGTCGGTAGAGCGACTTCCTGACATCGATGTTCTTCCCGATGACTTGCCATTTTAGATGACCTTGGCATTCTTTGGCCTGCTAGATTCATGACTCCATGGCACGCATCATTCAGCAGTAAAAGAAACACACAACAGGCAATTTCACCATTTCACCACGTTAATAGCTCGGCGAACTTTTGACAAACTGGGCGTGCACTCATTTCTATAGTAAGTCAGTCACAATTTCCGGAACAATAGGTTATCGAAGCTGTCAGCACTCCAAAACCAGCTATCTAATTGGTTCTGGTGAAATGTATTAAAAAGGCGATGATTTCCCAACCAACAGAGATCATTTTATTACGGGTGATGCCTCGTAACAGGTTATTTTAGAATGTTTTGAAACATCTTTATCTTGAAACTTACCATGCTCAGATGCCATATGAACTCTCAATTCCGCCCATAAAAAGGCTTGTTTCTCGGATAGAGAAAGGTCGCAGGAAACGTCTTGGCTCAAAGTAAAATCAGAGGATTCCTTATTTACAAAATAACACATGGCTTTGCAAAAACATGTCCTTGCAAATGCTCCGCCAGAGCTTGCTATGGAGGCACTTAAGACGACTATGTAAAAAAGGTTGTTCTTCATCAACGACTCCATCTGTAAAGGATTGAAGACTGGACCAACCCATGAGAAGGAATACGGACCAATGAGGATAAATGGTGGGTCCAGCAGGATTTGAACCTGCGACCTTCGAGTTATGAGCACGCTGCTCTAACCAACTGAGCTATGGACCCACGCGACAACTAAATTGCCACAACCAGCAGAAATTTCAACAATAAAAGCCCACCAGAAGGTGGGCATTAAAACTAATTTTAGGGCTGAATCTAGCTTTCGATAAAGGCACGCAACTTCTTTGATCGGGAAGGATGGCGCAGCTTTCTGAGAGCCTTCGCTTCAATTTGGCGAATACGTTCACGGGTTACATCAAAGTTTTGGCCTACTTCCTCAAGGGTATGATCACTTCTCTCACCAATACCAAACCGCATGCGAAGAACTTTTTCTTCTCTTGGGGTAAGAGTTGCCAAAGCTTTTTCAGTTTGCTCCACAAGCGAGGACCCCATCACATTCTCTGAAGGAGAATGGGTGGACTTATCTTCTAGGAAATCGCCGATATGATTATCTTCTTCTTCACCAATAGGCGTTTCCAAAGAAATGGGCTCTACGGCTATCTTTAAAACACGCCGTACTTTATCTAAAGACATGTCCATTCGTGCTGCTATTTCTTCTGGAGTGGGTTCTCGTCCCATCTCTTGAACCAAATGGCGGCTGGTTCGAATCAGCTTATTGATGGTTTCAATCATATGAACTGGAATTCGGATAGTTCTTGCTTGATCCGCAATAGCCCTGGTTATCGCCTGCCTAATCCACCAAGTGGCATAAGTTGAAAACTTGTAGCCCCTGCGGTACTCAAACTTCTCAACGGCTTTCATCAAGCCTATATTGCCTTCTTGAATCAGATCAAGAAACTGCAGTCCCCTATTGGTATACTTCTTGGCAATAGAAACCACGAGTCGAAGGTTAGCTTCGACCAACTCTCTTTTAGCCGACTCAGCATCAGTTGCCATGCCAACAAGCTGACGATAGACGCTAAGAAGTTCTTTAGAATCCATGGACGACTCATCAATGGTTCTAACGAGAGTATCCATAGCTGCTTTAAAGTTTCTGTGAACACGCTGCCACTCTCTTTCTGTGGCTTTTCCAAATGGGACCTCGGGCGTCTTAAGAATATGCTCCTTTAGATCCTCGACAGTGCACTCCAAACGACGACTATAGTAGGCTTGGTCGTTATAAGCTTCCGTAATGGAAACCGTAAATCCAGCCATTATATCAATGGCTTTTTGCATCAACTTACGGTTGATATTTAGGTCTTTAAGAGACTTGAAAATTTCCATTTTAGTTTGGTGGATCTTCTCAGGCTTTGCCCCTTTGCGCTTCAATATGGCCAAATACTCTTCAAATTCTTTGAGAAATTGCTGTGTAGACGCACGAATCTTACTCTCATGAATTTCTTCGTTATTGGAAGCTTCATCGTCATCAAAGCCTTTAATCCAGCCCTTCATCCTAATTTCACCAGATACGAACTTAGACGCGGTTTCAAAAATAAGGTCTCGGCCAATCTTTAAATCGAGCATTCGCTCTAGAATGCGGTTTTCTGCATCTTCAATCTTTTTGGCAATTACGACTTCACCTTCACGGGAAAGAAGCGCTACAGAACCCATTTTACGCAAGTAGATTCTGACGGGATCGTTCGAACGACCGAGATCCAAAGTGGCCATTGACGGAACTGCTTTAACATCAACTTCTTCGTCTTCTTTTTTATTGGCATCTTCTTTTGAATTTTGTTCTGCCTGTGCTCGCTTGCTTTCGATTTTACCGTCTGCTTTAGCCTCTGAGGCAGGCTCGGTAGTTGCTCCCTTTCTCAAGGAAGGGCCTCTATCAATAATTTCTATACTGGCATCTGATGCCATAATCATCAATTCATTTACTTCTGCAGCAGTAATTGTCTTAACGGAATCCGTAATATTTTGAATGTCTTTGTAGCTTAGGATTCCCTCTTTCTTCTTGGCAGCTTGAGCTACTTTATCAAAAAGTGCTTTGATATCTGTCTTAGAAGCTTCTGTTTTTGCAGGTTTCTGCACAGTTTTCGAAGGGGTTTCCACTTGGGCTACTGGCGACTTGAGCGCCTTCTCGTCCATCTTTGGCTTTTTAATTGAAATCGGTTCTGCCTTAGCTGTGGAACCTTTTGCTGGAGTTGCTTTGTGATCTTTGCTGCTGGCCCCAGAAAGAGCGGACTTAACAGCCGTCTTTACAACGGACTGAACCACAGTCTTCACTTGGGCTTTAAGGGGCCCCTTAGGTGACTTATTTACAGTAGGTTTGGCGGCAGGTTTGGCCGTCTTAATTACCTTTTTTTCCTGGAGTTTGGCTGCTGGCTTTTTATCTGCTGGTTTTTGTGCCGGCTTAGAATCTTTTTTTGCCAGATTTTTGGGCAAATTTTTTGCTGGCTTTCCTAAGGAGGCCTTACCTATGAGCAGATCTTTTTTTGACAAGACGGGCTTCGCCTTTACGGCTCCCAGCTTCTGTGTCTTATTTTGCGTCTTAGAGGAAGGCGATTTTGACAAATTTTTGTTGCCTTTATTTAAAGGCTTTCCGCTTGAAGCGCCTGATTTACTTGTTGATTTTCCGTTTGGCTTGGCCGTCTTCTTGTTGAGCAAGGGAGCCTCCAGCTGAATTGTTCAAAAGGACCTTTTATATGACAAAGCCTATTTAATCAACTAATACCTTTCATTAACGGAGATTTCTCATCTCGCGTTCCATCTGAAAAAGCTCATTTTGGAGAGACTGAATTTCTTTGATCATTACCGTAAGTTCATCGCCTTCTGCTCGGCCCACTTGACT